>CAZEOC010000083.1:0-11920 GCA_964513525.1 uncultured Saprospiraceae bacterium
CATAGAAAACTCAATTCCTTCTTTATTGTCTCGTCCAGTACGACGCACCTGTAAAGGAACTTGTGCTTCAAATTCCATCTCAAAAACCACTTGACTATTTGGTGCGATTGGTTTTGGTAAAGTAACTTCTAAAATTGTTCCTTGTACTTTATAAGTACAAGCTTCTCCATTCATTGTTAATGAATTAATTTCTTGGTAACCAATTTCTTTTTTTGATAATTTAGAAATTCTATCTCTAACACGTGGGTCTGGGTCAGATATGGTACGAGAACGTTCATCCATCATCGAACCTGGCTGAAAAGCATTAAAATATAAATGATAAAAAACCTTTGTTAATTCATCTGGAGAATTATTCCAATAAGTTAATTTTTGTTCTCCTTCTAATTGATGTTTTTTTGCATTTACATCAATATCCATTTCGTATTTTGCCTTTTGTTGCCAACGTTCTGGTTGAGCTATTAGCGTAATGAAGGTTGTAATTATGAAAAGTACAGTTAGTTTAATTTTTAACATATTTTTTAATTTTTTGCAGACGTTTGTTTAGTGTATTAATATCTAAAAATAAATTTGACCACTTGAAATCGAAATACAATTCGTTTATGGAAGTCTTTTATTTTTATCAATTACTCAACTTTTTTAAGCTATTATTTAAATAATTTCTTGTATTAATTTTTGATTTAATTCTATTAAATAATCTTTTCCAAAAGAGCCGTTTTCTAATTCTTCAAACAACCAATTTGGTAAATCTTGTTTAACCGTTTTTATTTGACTTCCAATTGCTAAACATAATGACGCAACAGTATCAACATCGCCACCAAAATCAACACTTTTTTGAAGCATTGCTGACAATGATTGTTCATTAATAAGAATCGTTAGTACAGCTTCGACCGTTTCAATTCCATTCATCGAAATCTTATTTTGCCAATTTGCTATCCATTTTCTATTTTGATGTTTTTCTAAATATGCTAATAATTGACTTTGATTTTCTTTATTATAAATAAAAAAATGACTGGTCAATGCAATGGCTTCAGATGCAATCCAAGCGCTATCTGTTTGATGCGTTACGAAAGTTTGAATTTTATTTTTTTGAATAATTTCTGCTTCCGTTTTGAAAACGCCTAAAGGGTAAGCACGCATTGCTGCACCGTTTCTTTCACTTTTCGAATGAATTTTCTCCAAAAACTCTTTTCCATTATTGATATCTAATAGAAACTGATAAAAACGACTCGCATAGCCTTCTCGAATATCTCGTTTGAAAACTGCTACAAATTTCTCTGCAATATGCTCAGCTGTCCATTCTTTATTACTAATAATTAATTCAGAAAGTCCAATTGCCATTTGTGTATCATCGGTATATTTTTGAAAAATTGATTTATACCTTGGATGCGTTCGATAATGCGTTAAATCATTTTCTTGTTCAATGATTTCTCGTTCTGCAAATTCAAATCCAGCACCATAAGCATCGCCAATTGCTCCGAATAGTAACATTTCAATTTTTTTATTAAAAAAATAATGGTTGTATTGTTAGATTGTTTTGACGAATATTTTCATGAAAACAATCTAACAACTAGACAATACAGTAATAAAACTATTTATTTTTCATAATTATCATCCCAATTTTTAACATCTGCCGTTCCTAATTTTCCAACAGATTTAGCGACCAACATAGAAACAGTTGAATCTCCAGTTACATTGACAACAGTACGACACATATCCAACGGTCTATCTACGGCAAATATTAAAGCTAAACCTTCTGGTGGAACACCAATAGATTGTAAAACGATTACCAACATTACCATTCCAGCCCCTGGAACAGCGGCAGAACCGATTGAAGCTAAAGTTGCTGTAACGACAATGGTTAATTGTTGCATTAAATCCAAGTCCATTCCAAATGCTTGAGCAATAAAAACTGCTGCAACACCTTGATACAAACTCGTTCCATCCATATTGATAGTCGCACCGACTGGTAAAACGAAACTTGCAACATCTTCATTTACCCCTAAATGTTCAATCGTTCTTTCCATAGTAACTGGAAGTGTAGCAGCACTTGAACTTGTCGAAAAAGCTAATAATTGAGCAGGAGCAATTCCTTTGAAAAAATCGCCATATCCTTTTTTAGTGAAGTATTTAAGTAATAAAGGATAAAAGCCAAAAATCATAATTGCTAAACCAACGACAACTGTTCCACTGTACATTCCTAAAGCAATGAAAATATCTGCACTTGGAGATTCTACAACTAAGGAAGCTAATAAGGCAAAAACACCATAAGGAGCAGCTAACATTATCAAATCAATCATTTTCAGGACAACTTCATTCACGCCATCAAAAAAGGAAATGACTGGTTGTGCTTTGTCAGGTGGAATTAAAATCAATCCAATTCCGAAGAAAATAACAAAAAATATAACCTGCAACATATTGCCGTTGCTACTTGCTGCACCAACTATATTTTGAGGAACTAAATCTACTAAAGCCTGTAAAGGTCCTGTATTTGATTGTGCATCCGCGGCAGCTTTTTTATCCGCTGCATCTCCAGCGTAGTTTTCGGTGAGTTCTGTTCGTGTTTCATCTGTGATATAGCTTCCGGGTTTGACTATATTTACTAAACCTAAACCTATTGTAACGGCAAAGACGGTTGTAATTACATAGATTCCAATCGTTCTTCCTCCCATTTTAGAGAGCTTAGAAATATCTTGTAAACCTGCAATTCCCATTATTAAAGAAGCAATTATCAAAGGAACTGCAATTAATTTTAAGGAATTAATGAAGATTGTACCAAAAGGTTTTATCCAATCTGTTACAAAATCTTTCCCCCAACTAAACTGAATTGCTAAAAAACCAAACAACACACCTGCTGCCATTCCTAATAATATTTGCCAATGCAAGGCTAATTTTTTCATAAGTTGTAATTTTATAATGAAGAGGTTGTAATATTTTACTAAAATGCAAAATAAGTAATTTTTAAGAAGTTGATTATACCTAAACTGCTTTTTTCAAATTGTAAGTAATCGGTCGTAAATAAATCGAAATTAATTGTACTTATTTGTGAACGGTTACTTAACACTAAACTATACTTTTATTTAATTATTAATTGGAACAATTGATTTGTGTTTATTTGTCTTAAAATTCTACTTTTTGCCAACGATTTGATTTTAAATAAATCACGGATAAAACAAGTACAATACTTGAAAAAACAAATTCTGCTGACCAAACCCAAAGTAAACTTTCAGTTGTCATGATTACATAATATATATATCCAATATAAATGACTGCAGTAATTATATTAATTATTAAACCAACCGAAATTGCTCCAGTACCAACTATTGCATTATAGTAAATCGTATAAGCTGCAATTCCTATTTGTACGAAGAAAAGCATTTTTAACAATTGGATAGAATTACTAATAATGGATTCGTTATTCGTTACCAAAAGCATGATTTGTTCTGGAGCGAAAAGTAATAATAATGCTGGAATTATTGTGATAACAACACTTACCAGCATGATTTTAGTAGTTGTCAAAAAGACTTCGTTTGCTTTTCCTTTTCCGATGAGTTGGCTAATAATTGTGCTTGTTGCAGAACCTAATCCCCAAGCGGAAACGCTAAATAAGATATAAATCACTCGGACTGTACTCGAAATTGCTAATGCTTCAGTTCCTAATTTTTCTATTAAACTAAAGAATATAAACCAACTTAATAAACCAACACCAGATTGTAATGCAATTGGTGTAGATAATTTTAATTGTGTTTTTATTAACTCCCAATTAATTGGTGGTAATTTGAATAATTGATATTTTTTGGAATGTTTATCCCAAAAAGCGTATGCAACAAAGGTGAAGAAAGCAACTATTTCAGCGATTGCGCTTGCGATTCCTGCTCCTTCTATACCCATTTCTGGAAATCCATAATAGCCAAAAACCAAAACATAATCCAGAAAGATATTTACGGCTGCTAATATTAAAGTATTATAAACAATGATTTTTGTTCGAGCTAAGCCCGAATACATGGCGATAAAAGTCAATCCACCAAAACCAAAGAAAATTCCATCAATTCGATAAAAAAGGTAATTGTTACAAGCTTCTAATATTTCTGGATTATGAACGAAAATATCTAAAATTTGATAGCCGAAAAATTTTAGAATTAGATAAAATCCACCAGCAAGTATCAATTGAAAATACATCATACTTTGAGTAATCGCTCCAACTGCTGACCAATTATTTTCGCCTACTCTTCTTGCAATTAAGATTTGTCCGCCACGAGAAAATGACAAACCGATAAGTGTAATCATTAAATAGAAAGGTGCAACTAAACCAATAGCAGCAAGAGAAATTGTATCTCCCGAACGACCTAAAAATAAAGTATCCGTAGCAGCGACAATATTATAACCTAAAGTTCCAATTATTAACGGAAAAGAAATACTTAATATCTCTTTGTAAGATGTAGAAACGGTTTTAAACATACCTAATTTAGCTTTGTCCCAAAGATAATAATTATTTCTATGTATTGGGTTTGCTATTTTTTGATTTCTAAAATTGAACGTGTATTTATTAATAAGTAAGACGTAAGAATAATAATAGAAATTAAAAATATTCAAAAAAAAATAATTTTTTTGAACGTTTCTAAAATAGCTGTGTATCAAATGATATATCAAGAGATTGACAATAAAATATTATTACTAATAAGAAAATAATCAACTAAAAAATGAAAAACATATTATTAATTATTCTAACAATTACTTTGAGTAATCTTGCATATGCAAATCTAAATCCAGTAACTCCAAAACCACAGAAAATCTACCGAATTACGGAAGTTCAAGAAACTGGGCAATTTTATATTGAGCAAACCAAGTTGTGGAAAACGACTTTGGATGAAGATAAAAAAGATGCAAATGCTTGGTACAACTATTTTGCAGCAGCTCGTTATTCAAATATTATTGGTGGGCAAAATAATGATTTAAAGCAGATAGCAACGGAAATGTGGTCAGAAGTTCCAAACACGTATGAAGGACATATTGTACAGCGTTGGGTTGATAGTTGGAATCCTGAAACTTTTAAACATATTGAAGCAGCTTATGCTTTAGCGCCAGAACGTTATGAAACTTATCATAGTTTTATTATTCATTATGAAACTTCTGGTGAATCTCAAAAAGCGGATGAATTTTATCAGAAATGGTATAAAAGTGGGCATATTTCTAATTCGATGATGGCTTGGAATTACAATGTATTAATGTCTGTTGATGAAGATGCAATTTTATTAACTCATGGAGATAATGACACTTATCATGCATGGATTTTGCAAAATGTACAAGGTATACAGCGAAATGTGAAAGTATTGAATATTAATTTGTTGAGTCTGGAATCATACCGAAATCTTATTTTTAAATCCATTGGAGTTCCTACTTTTTCTAAATCAATAGATAATTTCAATTCTAATTTAGAATTCCAAAAAGCATTAGTGCAACATATAATTGACAATTCTAATCGTCCGCTTTATTTTAATGCGACTTCTGGACCTAAATTAATAGAAGCTTTCAAAGAGAATTTATATGTAACTGGTTTAGCATCTTTATATAGTAAATCAGAAATCGACAATATTGCTTTAATAAAAAATAATGTTGAAAATAGATTCATGACGGATTATATGAAGCTTAATCTGATGTACGATAAAAGTGCAGATTTAGCTAAGAGATTGAATTTGACCTACTTAAATAGCTATTTTTTATTATATAAACATTATAAAGAAAGTGGCGATATTACAAAGTCGAATCAACTAAAAAAAGAAATTACGAAGATTGCGCAAGAAGCAAATCGAGAACAATTGATAGAACAATATTTTGGTCAAAATGATGCAAAACAACGTACTTATCCAGAATTAGACATTAAGAAATTACAAAAAGGATTTTTGAGAATTGAAGGAAAACTTTGGGCTTCTCAAAGTGAATTGTCGGTTGAGAATTATGAGACATTTTTAATGGATTTAGTTAAGAATAGAGATTTTGAAACTTTAGTAATTTGTAAAACACAAAAAACAGATTGGAAAGGGTTTTTGAATGAAAATCAAGCTGCTTTAGAAGATAAACAAATTTACCAACACGGACATCCAGATGATGCAAGAATGCCAATTCAAAATATCAGTCATGAAGCAGCAGTCGCTTATTGTAAATGGTTAACGGAAGTTTATAATCATTCAAATTATAAAAAGAAGAAATTTAAAAAAGTGAATTTCAGATTGCCAACTGAGTCGGAATGGGAAACAGCAGCAAGAGGAGGAAAAGAGAATGTTCCTTATCCTTGGGGCGGATATTATTACAAAAATTCAGAAGGGTGTTATTTGTCTAATTTTGATGTTGCGGACGAAAAAGCATGTGAAGATTGCCAAGGAAAAGTGATGTCAAATGATGGTGGATTTTTTACTGTACCAGTTGATTCGTATTTTCCGAATGATTTTGGTTTATACAATATTTCAGGAAATGTAGCGGAAATGGTAGAAACAGAAGGGATTGCAAAAGGAGGAAGTTGGAAAGATGCACCAGAAAATTGTAAAACAACTTCTAAACAAACTTATTCTGAATCAAGCCCGAAAATAGGTTTTAGAGTTTTTATGGAAATTATCGAATAAAGGACAACACAGTAAAAAATTACTTTACCACAGATTTGTTAGAGAACCATTATTTTTAATTATTTCAGGATTACTTGTTAGAAATTTATGTTCAGAAAAAATTATAAAAATCATTCAGATGAGGAATTGATGCAATTCATTAAAAAAGGCAAAGAAGCAGCTTTTGATGAATTGTATCAAAGATATTCTGGTAAAATTTATAGCTATTTCTATAAAATGCTTTGGCAGAATGTAGAGAAGTCGAATGATTTTACACAAGAGGTTTTTATGAAAATAATTGAAAAGCCTCATTTGTTTGATACTTCTAAACGGTTTTCTAATTGGATATTTACAATGGCGAATAATTTGTGTAAAAACGAATATCGAAAACATGAAAATCGACAAAAAGCTTACAGCGGTTTTAAACTATTACAAGAAGAAACGATAGAATATAATTTTCAAAATATTGATAATGAATTGTTTATCAATAAGATAAATGCTGCAATTGATAAATTAGAATTAAAACATAAATCGTGTTTTGTATTAAGATATAAAGATGAATTGAGTGTAAAGGAAATTAGCCAAATTATTAATATACCAGAAGGAACAGTGAAATCTCGGCTATTTCATGCAACAAAAAAAGTGAGTGAAATGGTTCGTAAAGCAGGTTTTACAAATCGTTAGTTAATTATTAATAAACATTCAATTGGAAAAAATATAAAATGATGTCTAATCAATTTTTTGATAATAATGGTGCGGATAAGGAATTTATCGAAGCAATAAAAAAAGGATTTGAAGCAGAAAATTTGCAACCTTCATCTGAAGTGAAAGCAAATTTGACAGCTGCATTTCGAGCTAACAATAGTTTGCCAATCATGAAAACTTTGAATAAAAGTATTCCAATTTGGCAAGTTGCAGCTGGTTTTTTATTACTACTTTCTGCGGTTTATTTTATAAAACCATTCGAACAAACCGTTATAGCTTCTAATGCTCCAATCATTGAAACGAAAGAAATTATTAAAGAAAATATTGTTTATAAAACGGATACAATTGTTATTGAAAAACAAGTAATTCAATATGTTGAAGTACCAGAAAATACAAAAATAACAATTGATAAACCAACGAAAATTTCTCCACCAATTGCAGTTGTTCCTGCTACGGATAAACAGTTAGATACGGATAATATTAGTGAATTACAGCTGAATTTTGAAGTGTTAGATAATTTTTATGATACTGCTTTAGTCAATACAATTGAAGGTCAAAATCGAGGTCAATCAATGGATGATATGAATTATACTAATTTTGATTCTTTAATTTTGAATTAGAATTTTAGGCAAATCATTTACTGATTTTTATATTTAAAATTAAAACCCAATGGGAAAAATTGCTTTGCAATTTACTATCCATTGGGTTTTGTATTAATAATGAATTTAATAAAACCAAAACTCATCATTCTTAGAACTATTTGTAGTATTCTCAATTCTCTTTAACAAAAACTATATTGTTCTTCCTGGATAAACTTTAAGCGCTTCTTCCAAACAAGTTAATGCATTATCCAAATCCGTTTTGTTTAATACATAAGCAATTCGAACTTCTGATTTTCCAAAACCTGGAGTTGAATAAAAACCTGTTCCTGGAGCGGTCATTAAAGTTGCACCATTATATTCAAAATCTTCTAAAAGCCATTGACAAAAAACATCGGAATCATCGATTGGTAATTTTGCAAAAGCATAAAATGCACCACCTGGCATCGGACAAGTTACACCTTCCATAGCATTCAACCGTTTGATTAATAATTGTCGGCGTTCATCATATTCTGCTTTTACTTCTGTAAAATAACTTTCATCGACATCAACGGTTGCTTCACCTAATATTTGAGCTAAAGTTGGTGGAGACAAACGAGCTTGTGCAAATTTCATTGCAGTAGCTAATACGGCTTTATTCTTTGTAACGATTGCACCAATTCTTGCTCCACAAGCACTATAACGTTTTGAAATTGAATCGACTACAACAGCATTTTCTTCTAATCCATCAATACTCAAAATTGAACGGAAAGGTTTGTCGGTATAACAAAACTCTCTATAAACTTCATCTGCAAAAAGAAATAAATCATGGCGTAAAACGATTTCTTTTAATGCCATTAATTCTTCATCAGAATACAAATAACCAGTTGGATTACTTGGATTACAAATCAAAATTGCTTTAGTTTTTGGCGTAATTAACTTTTCAAATTCTTCTATAGAAGGTAGTGCAAAACCATCTTCTATTTTAGCAGTAATTGGTTTTACAACAATTCCACCTGCTTGAGAAAATCCGTTATAATTCGCATAAAACGGTTCAGAAATTATTACTTCATCTCCAGCATCCAAACAACTCATCATTGTAAATGATAATGCTTCTGAACCACCAGTTGTAACGATAATTTGATTTTCATCTACAGTTACATCATATTTTTTATAATAACCAGTTAATTTTTTTCGGTAAGATTCAAAACCAGCAGAATGACTATAAGCTAATACTTCAATGTCCATGTTTTTCACTGCATCTAAAGCTGATTGTGGTGTTTTAATATCGGGTTGACCAATATTTAAATGATAGATTTTTTTACCTCTTTTTTTAGCGGCTTCCGCAAAAGGGACTAATTTACGAATTGGTGAAGAAGGCATTCCTGCACCTCTTGATGAAATATTAGGCATAACACTTTTTTTAGTAAATATTCTTTAAAATTGCTGCAAAATAAGAATTAGATTCTTATTAATAAAAGATAATGGAATAGGTTATTGTTTGATTTCCCAATATAAAAAAAATCTAATTAAGATTTTTGAATAATCTGGCGAATAGGCGATGTTTTGAAAATTATTTAAAGTTGGATGAGTTTGATTAACAAAGCTTTAACGCTTGTCTACGAAAATATTCGTAGATGAATTTGGAATTACGAAAAACTTCGTACATATTTGCATTACGAAATTATTCGTAGCGGGTAATTTATAGAATTTGAATATCAAAATGATAACCTCAATTATGATTTTGAAATATTAAGAAGAGATTAGAAAATAAGAAAGATAATACAATGAAACCGACGGAATCAGAATTAGCGATATTAAAAGTACTTTGGGAAAATGAGCCGTGTACGGTTCGTTTGGTGAATGATAAATTGAACGAAAGTCGTACGACTGAAAAAGAAATTGGTTATACAACGACTTTGAAACATATGCAAATCATGACCGAAAAAGGAATTTTAAAACGTACTGTTATAGGTAGAAAACATACTTATGAGAGTGTAACGGAGCAATCTGAAACACAGTCAGTTTTGGTCAAAGATTTAGTGCAATCTGCATTCAATGGTTCAGCGATGAATTTAGTAATGCAAGCATTAGGAAACCATGAAACTTCTCAAGAAGAATTAGATAAAATTAAAGCATTAATAAAATCAAAAGAAACGAAAAATGATTGAGCAAATATTAAATCCCCAAATATTAAATGCTTTAGGTTGGACTTTGATTCATTCACTTTGGCAAGTTGCATTAGTTGCTGTTTTGTTGGCTTTGGTACTTTTAGTTTTACGCAAGAGTTCTGCTCGACTTCGATATAATGTTGCAATTAGTAGTTTACTGGTTTCTTTTTGCTTGTTTGCAATTACGTTTGGTTATTATTTAATGACCGAAAACAATGTAAAAGAAGAAATAATTATACTCAATGAAGGAAAAGTAGAAGTCTATGAAATTTTAGTTGAAAATGACTTGATAAATGATATAGAATCGACGGAATATCAGTCGAATTTCACTACGGTTTTTTATGATTATTTTAATACACATTTACCGATTATTGTTACACTTTGGTTTATGGGTTTAACGCTTTTTGTGATTCGATTTTTAGGTGGATTAGCTTTTGTTCAACGTTTGAAACATAGTAATCATAATCCTTTGAATGAAGAATGGGAAATGGTTTTAGACGAAGTGAAATCGAAGTTGCAAATTAATAAAATGGTAGATTTAGTTGAATCTTCTTTGGTTCATGTTCCTATGGTTGTTGGTTATTTGAAACCAATGATTTTGATGCCAATTGGTGCAATAAATTATTTGACTGTTGAGGAAGTTGAAGCAATTTTTGCACATGAATTAGCACATATTAAACGCTACGATTATTTTGTAAATTTATTACAATCTATAATTGAAACCATTCTGTTTTATCATCCGGCTATTTGGTGGATTTCGAGTGAGATTCGTCGAGAACGAGAAAATTGTTGTGATGATTTGGCACTGGAAGTTACCGGAAATAGTTTGACATTGGCGAAAGCCTTATCAAAACTGGAGCAATACAGAATGAATTTTGTCAATCGAAAAATACAATTAAGCATGACAGCTTTAAAAAATAAAAATCAACTATTACAACGAATTCAGCGTATATTAAACGAACCGCAGAATAATAATAATGCTACTTTAAAAGGTTTTTTTGCTGCCGTTATTTTGATTATTTGCTTTTTTGCAACATCACTTGATGCTCAAAAAGAATCACCAACAACGCCAACATCACCAGAATCTCCAACAGTAGAATCTGTATTACCAATGCCAGAAACTCCAAAAGCTCCAAAAGCGAATTTTCCAACTGTAATAGAAGGAAATATTTCAATTCCTTCTCCAGAGTTTCCTAAGTTTGAAAATCCACCGATGCCGGTAGAACCAGTTTTACCTACTAACTTAAGTACACCTGTAGAGCCTGTGAAACCAGTTTTACGGATTCAACCAATTGAAGGAATAAGACCGCAATTACCTTTGTATCCTAAAACTCCAGAAGCTATTTCTTCGCTAAGTATTTTTCCAGAAATGGATAAAATCGTTATTAATAATGAAAAATTGAAGCGAATTAGCTTAAGTAATTTTGATGAAATTTATATCAAAAAAGATTCAATCATTGATGATGAAGTCAAAGAAATCATTTTGATTAAAACAGTCAAAGAAAATAATGAAGCGGCTAAAGAAATAAAAATCTCGATTAAGAAGAATGGAGAGAAAGAAGATATTACGGTCTATGAAAATGGACGTAAATTATCAGATAAAGAAGCACAAAAGTATAAAGATGATAATATTGAAATTGATATTATTAGCTTGAAAGGTAGTGCAAATGAGAGAAGAAAGGAATCTGAAAGGTATAAAGTCGAAATGGAAATGAAGCATTTGGAAAGACAAATGCAAGCCGAAGAGCGTAAAATGAAAGCCGAAGAACGTGCAATGATGGCTGAACAACGCAAAATGATGGCAGAAGAAAGAAAGCGTTTGGCTCAGGAACAAGTAAGATTGAAAAAAGAAATGGAATCGAGTAGAGCGGAG
>CAZEOC010000084.1:0-11846 GCA_964513525.1 uncultured Saprospiraceae bacterium
GCTTTAGACGCAAAATAGAATATTAAGGATTTAAGTACCTGGACATAATATATTTATATGCCTAAGAATTGTTTTAGTTTTTCACTTTGAAAAATTGATACAATTCTTAGGTTTTTTTTATTCGTTTTTTCAAATTTTAACCAAAGCTGCACCAATAGAAAATCCAGCAGCTGTACCACAGAGTAAAACAGAATCTCCTGATTTTATAATTCCTTTTTGATACTGTTCTATAAAAACAGAAGGAATAGACGCGGCAATACAATTTCCTTTTTCAGACAGGTTTTTCAATACTTGTCCTTCTGAAAAATCATATAACTTTTCGAATAAATAAACGCCTAATTTACTTGCTTGATGTGGAATTATATAGTCTATTGCTTCAATATTAATATCTAAATCTTTGAAGAAATCATTCATGAAATGGGGAATTTTTTCTTTCGCTAATCTCAATAGATTTTTTCCTTGCATTTGGAAGGAATGTAATTCAGAATCATATGGATTGTCTTTAAAAAAATAAGCGTTTCCACCGCCTTTTATAATCGTATGGAATGTGCCTTCAATATATGTTTTCATATTATAATGTACAATTCCACTTTCTGAATTATCATCATATTGAATAATCATAGCTGCAGCTCCATCACCAAAAAGTGTCAAGGTTTCCCAATTATCTGGATTTAATCCCTTTGATGCAATTTCACTGCTTACAATTGCGATATTTTTATAGGTTTTTCCATCTAACATTCTTGATGCATAATCTATTGCTGCTACGAAACTAAGGCAAGTTGCATCCATATCGACACATCCAAAATCGGTATTTTGACTATCTTTAAGTTCATATTTTATTAGACTGGATTGATTTGGAAGTGGGTAATCGTAAGTTGCAGAAGCTGAGATTAATAAATCGAGATTAGCCGTTTGAAGATCGGCATTGTTAAGTGCATTTTCTAAGGCTCTTGCACCTAAAAAAGCATTTGTTTCTGTTGTAACGTGATGTCTATTAATTACACCAGAATATTTTTCTGACCAGTTATTAGGTAAATTAAATTTACTTTCTAATTCCTTTGAACTTACTTTATTTTTGGGATAATAAAGTCCTGTTCCAATAATTTTGAAAGGTCTAATCGTCTTCATAGAAATTATAATAAGTTGAAACTTTGACAAAATAATTTGACATATTCTGTCAAAGTACAACTTTCTATTGACGTTCCTTATTATACAAACGATTTAATCTTTATTAATCATTTACTTTTAAATAATCTGGAACCTGAATTGCTTGAACTAAATCCCAAACGATTTGACCATCAGCAGCGACAATTCGGATTTCTACTCTTCTGTTTAATTTTCTACCTTCTGGAGAATCTGCATTTTTAACTGCATTTTTAGCAATCGGGCGATCTTCTCCATAAATTTGAATATCTAAACGATTAGAAGCAATACCATTTGCAACTAAGTAGTTTTTAGTCTTTTGACCTCTTCTACGAGACAAAGCAATATTATATTCTACAGAACCAATTCCGTCTGTATGTCCGTGTAATTCTGCTCTATAAGTTGGATTATCATTTAATATTTTCTTCAAACCATCTAACTGAGTAGTTGATTCCGTTGTCAAATGAGATCTATCAAAAGCAAAGAAAATATTTCGAATATATAAACTTGTACTTTCTGCAGGTTCAAAAACTGCATCTCCAGGACTTGAACAAGAACGTTTACATAGTTCTCTAATTTGAGTCATATTAACGACTTGAGCAAATTCAAAACCTGCTCCTAATGCTTTTCTACGCACTTTTTCCGCAAAATTTTCAGTTACATAAGGTCCTAAATAATAACGATAAATATTATTATGATCTGCTTGTTGATATACTCCAGGTAAATCTTTGAAACGATCCATATTTGGTACAGGATCAGAATAAGCAGCTACTTGAACGGCATAATCTTGTGCATTTAAGACATTAACAACTAATGCCAAAACAATTATTAAAAAGTAATTCTTTTTCATTTTTTCTGATTTAGGTTTCACAATACAAAAGACAATAAACCAAAAGCCATACCGAAAAATTCAAATTATTCTAATATGTTATTTTTCAATGTTTTGTATTAAGATAAAATAAATATAAAAAAAATTAATATGATATTACTAAAAGTTGAACTAATCCTATATAATTATTGCAAAGTTATGGTAATAAAAAGTTTACTTATTTATTGAATCGATTGATGTCTACTTCCTTATTCAAGGCTTGATTATTCAAGGCTTGATTATTCAATAAATAATCAGCAAATTGAGCTGCAAAATATGGTGCAAGCGAGGCACCTTTTCCACCTAATCCATTGAAAATAAATAATTTTTCTATGTTTGGATGTTGACCAATAAAAGGTCTTCTATCTTTTACATTTGGTCGAATTGCTGCTTGATGTGTAATTACTTCAAAAGGAATATTTAATATTTTATTGAGTTTGTCCAAAAGGTATTTTTTCCCATATTCTGTCGGCAAATCGTTTTCATAATCATTATCACTTGTCGCTCCAACCCAGAATAAATCCTTTCCAATTGGCACAAGAAAAACTCGATGTTTGAATATTTTTTCAGGTTTAAAGTTCTGTATTTTGATGATTAAAATCTCTCCTTTTGCTCCGTTAAAGGGTAAATATTTAAAGTAAGGGTTTTCTGTTCCTTTTATTCCTTCACAAAAAATAATTTTATCGGCTGAAATAGTTTTATAATTGACTTTTGACTCCGTAATTTCTAAATGTTTGTACTCAAAAGTTTCCGATAAAATGGCTTGATGTTCAATTAAATAATTTCTGAATTTTGCGATTAATTCGCCAACGTTTACTCTTCCAGAAACAGTAACTTCACCAATACTATAAACAGGATTCAAAATAGCTTTGTAAGCACCAATATTAGGTTCTTCAAGCATATATTTTTGATATGATGGTTCTCCAGAACGAGCGTAATAATCGTTTTCTTCTTTATTATTAAATAAAACGCGCACGATATTTCGGGGCTCAAAACAAGTCATATCTAACAATTCATCAAACTCTTGATAAGTTGCTAAAGCAAAATCATATAATTCTTGATATTTCCACGATTTCACATATCGTCGTCCAGTAATTGGATTAAATAAACCAGCAGCAATTTTGGTAGAAGAAGTTTTATGACCATCATCTATTACAATTACTTTTTTCCCTGCTTTTATTAATAAATGTGCTAATAATGTTCCAGCAATTCCTTGCCCTACGATGATATAATTATAATTCATTGAAAGTGAAAATATTATTTATATTAATATTGATTTAGAAATTCTAAAGTGATTTTAAAAATTCTTTATCTGCTTTTTTTAATTTTTTAACGACCAAATCGTAAGAATGATTTACCAATTCCATCAAGAATTTATCACTCAAAGATTCTTCGAAATTGACTGTATTCCAATGTTTCTTATTCATGTGATAACCAGGTTGAATTTCATAATGAGCTTCTCGAAGTTCAATTGACCAATCAGGGTCACATTTCAAATTAACCGTAAAAATATCGCTATTCAAACCTGTTAAAGCAAACATTTTTCCCATTACTTTAAAAACTAAAGTAACTTCATCAAAAGGAAATTCTTCTGTCACTCCTTTTTTAGACAAACAATATTCTCTAAATTCTTCAATATTCATAATTCTAATTTTACTACTAATTTTCATAAAATTAAAAAAAAATAACTACTGCTGTAACAAAATGAAAAATCAATTCGTCACTTTATCAAACAAGCAATTATTACTGCTTTTCTAAATCAAACAAAAACAAGAATAAATCAAATCAATGAGTGCTTTACAACATTTTAAACACGAAATAATGCCAATGAAAGATAAACTCTTTCGAGTCGCACTTCGCATTACTGGCGATGCATCGGAGGCAGAAGATGTTGTTCAAGAAGCATTTATGAAAGTCTGGGATTTGAGGCAAAATTGGTCAGATTATAATAATCTTCAAGCTTGGGTAATGCGAGTAACGAAGAATAAAGCAATTGATAAAACACGGTCTAAACATAGAAGAACAAGTTCACTTGATGGTGTTTATCATTTACCTAAAAAAGAAAATACACCTGAACAGAAAGCCATAATTTCGGATGAATTGCAGCGAATTCATATTTATATGCAAAAATTACCCGAAAAGCAACGCTTAATTATGGAGTTGAGAGATTTTGAAGAATTGAGTTATAATGAAATTGCGGAACAATTAGATATTCCGATGAATCATGTCAAAGTGAATTTATCCAGAGCAAGAAAAGCAATTAGAAACTATTTGACGACTGATGAATCATTTTCCATTAATCAATAAAATATATACTACACTAAATTAAAAATTATGAATCAAAAATACATACACGAATTATTAGAGAAATATTGGGAAGCAGAAACTTCATTAAATGAAGAAAAAGTGCTTCAAACCTATTTTGAAAGTGAAGAAGTTCCTGCTGAATTTGCAGCATTCAAACCACTTTTCATTGCTAAAACTAAAAGTCAAAGTACTAAACTAAGTGATAATTTTGAATCTATATTTTTAGCAAATTTGGAACAGAATGAAAATGTTTTCAAGCTTGAAACTAAAGAAGATACTATCGTTAAATCGCAACATGCGGAAATCAAGAAATTACGCTGGTTAGCTGGAATCGCCGCAAGTATTGCTTTGATATTATCAGTTTATATAGTGATGCCAAAAGATACTTTTGATGGTCTTGCTTTTAATAATGAAAATGAATTAAGTGAAGCGGAACATGAAGCTGCATTGAAAGCATATAAACAAACCAAATCTGCATTATTATTTGTTTCTGAAAAGATGAATTATGGTGCAATGAAAGCTGCGGAAGGTTTAAATAAAGTTCCAAATTTAGGAGAAACGATACAAGAAATAGAGTAAAATAGTTTGTGAAACTCCAATTTCACATCAAATAATCAACTAAAAAGTAATCAACTAAAAAAATAAAGTTTCAGTTGAAAGTTGGAGATTTCAATTGTTACAAAAATTAAAAAAACAAGAATTATGAAGTATGCAATTTTAATTGTGGCATTTTTAGGAATGTCATTTCAGGGAATGACTCAGACAGATGCAATCACTAAGTATTTTGACCAGTATGTTGAAGACACCAGCTTTACGGTAGTTTATATCAGTCCGAAAATGTTTCAGATGATTTCTAAATTAGCAGAAGATGAAGTTGAAGAAGAGATGCAAGAAGTAATTGACAATCTTAAAGGGCTTCGAGTTTTGGTAACAGATAATAATGGTATGAAATACTATGAAGAAGCAATGAATAAAATCAATGTCAAAGAATACGAAGAATTAATGACGGTTCGTGATGGTGACCAAAATGTACGGTTTGTAGTTAAAGAAAAAGGAGACATAATTGAAGAATTATTATTGTTAGTTGGTTCTCCTCATGAATTTGTTATGGTTAGTTTTGTAGGAGAAATTAATTTAGACCAAATTTCAAAATTATCACATGCCGCTAATATAAACGGTCTAGAACATTTAGAAAAAGTAGGCAATTAGAATTATTATTAAGTCAATTTTAGTCTAAAAAATTCTTATACCGAAATATTAATAAACGATATTTCGGTATAGGAATAATTCAAACCACCAAAAATGAAAAAAATATTCTTAATTATAAGTTTGGCTATTTTTTCTTCTACACTTTTCGCACAGAAAAGTGTCAAACGTTTTTATAATAAATACAAACATTCTGAAAATGTTACGAATGTGAAAGTCCAAGGCTGGATGATAAAATCTGTATTAAAATTCGTTGAAGAATTTGAAGGAGAAGATATTGTAAAAAAGGTAAAAAAGTTACGTGTTTTATCAATGGAAAATGGAAATTCTGTTTCCAAAAAAGATTTGAATAAGTTGATAAAAGGTGTGAAAGAAGAAAACTTTGAAGACTTGATGACCGTGCGAGAAGGGTCAACTAATATTAGATTTCTGGTTCGAGATAGTGATGAGAACATCAAGAATTTATTGGTAATTGTTAGTGAGGCGGAAGAATTTATATTGATTAGTATTGAATGTGATTTAAAATGGAAAGATTTGAAAAACATTGATTTTAACAAGATAAAAGGTGGTGAATATTTCAAAGTACTACCTCCTGCCCTTCCAAATGTTCCTCGAGCATAAAACAATTGCATTACAAAAAAAAGCATCAATCGCATTGTTATATAACAATGTAATTGATGCTTTTTTTGTATTAAAATTTACAAGAACTAATGCCCGATTGCACCTCGTTTCATATTTTTAGTATAGAAAAATAAAGCTGCGAAAGCAAACGCTAAACCTACTGGTAACCAAACCATTGTACCTAAAATTTCTGGTCCTGCTGTCAGTTGAGCCGCTGTAAATTGTAAAGCTTCTTCTGAACCTGCTGCAGCATTCTGATACGTTTCTAAACTTGCTCCTTCTGGCAAACCAGATAGAATATTATCATCATACATTTTACCTAAAATTGGGAAAAACATAGAAACAGCAAACATTCCTGCTCCACCAATAATTGATAAACCAACTGCTCCTGTTTTCGGTGTATATTCTGCAACAAAGCCTAACATTGTTGGCCAGAAATAAGTTACACCAACTGCAAAGACTGCTGCTCCCGCAAATAAAGCATTTCCACTAAGAGTTGATAATAAATACAAACCTAATGCAGATAATACAGCAGAAACAAACAAAACACCTACTGGTGAAATTCGCTGTACAACTGGACCTGCCACACTTCTACCGAACACCATAATTCCACTAATAAATACTAATAAAAGTAGTGAATTACTGGTTACATTTCGTAATAAAACATCAATCCATTGATTTGTACCAAGTTCAGTAATTGCAGTACCTAACATACAAATCACCATAAATATAAATAAAGGTTGAGCTAAAGAACGATACATTTCGCCTGTGCTCACACCTTGTGCTACTCGCTCTGTAACTGGGAATTTTTTTCCTAATAATAAATATCCATAAACGGCTGCTGGAATCAACATAGTTGCCATTTGAATTTGCCAACCAATTCCTGCTTGACCTAAGAAGTAAGCAACTAAGCCACCAATCACTAATCCACCTGGAAACCAGATGTGGAAATGATTTAATTTAGTTGTTTTATTTTCGGGATACATTGAGGCGACAAGCGGATTACAAACTGCTTCAACTAAGCCGTTGGCAATTCCAATCAATAAAGTGGAGAAAAACAGTCCCCAAAATCCACCTGAAAAAATTGTCATTAATATACCGATTACATGACTTGCAAATGCGGCATACATTAATTTTTTCATACCAATTCCATCTACTAATAATCCGCCGATGATAACTGCTAAAGGAAATCCCCAAAAGGCTGTTCCTGCGATATAGCCAAGTTCAACAGTTGATAAGCCGAACTCAACACCTAAATCATTTAACATTCCTGCACGGATTGCAAATGTCATTGATGTAACCGTTAAAGCGACGCAACTCGCTATAAACAGTTGATTACGATTAATATTTTCCATAATAATTTGGTTTTATAATATTTGGTTCTAATTAATTTTTTTGATAAAGGTTGAAGGTATTAAAGAAATTTTGGAGTATAAAATTATTTTGAATACTTATTTTGTCATTATATATTATTAGAGATTATATTTCTAATCTCTCAATATTCTTCTATGATTTTGTTCTTATGATAAATCTTCAATGCAATGAGATATTCTCTTTTTAAATATCTGAATTTATCGACTAATTGACTTTTCATCTTATAGGAATTTATGTAAAATGAAGTTTCAAATACATTGTCATCAATATCTATAATTGTAATTTCATTTCCTCCTCCATTATATATAAAATGGGATAGAAACCTGCTATTACTCATTCCCCAATATTCTGCAATTTTAATCTCTACCTTCTTTATCACTTCTTTTTTCAATTTGATATTATCAAAAATAATTTCATCTTGATTAATAACAATCAATCTATTAGTCTTCCGAAAATAAGACATATAAGAAATGTAAAAAAGCACCAAAAAACTTAAAAAGATATTTATATGAAGATTAGTAGCATTTGAATTATTAATAAATTCTTCATAAATACAAAAAATCGTAATAAGAAACAAGAAGAAGAATAATATATAAAAGATATATAATTTAATTCCGTTCAATTCTGAAATTGACAAAATTATCGTATTCTCATCATTCATTTTTTCTTAAATTAATTTTCAAAATTCCGTTCAATCAAATTCACAATATGAGCTAAATGATGATTTGAATGCCATTGATAAGTACCAATTGCTTCATTTAAACTGTATTTATGATTATTAGCAGGATGAATATAACCTTTCTCTAAATCCGTTTCTGATAAAGACCTCAAAAGGGTACTCCATCTTTGATGTAGACTTTCAAGTAAAACTAAGGAAGTTTCAATCGGTAATTTACTATCAGGCAATTCTGCCCAAATAGCTTCCTCATAAGGATTGATTGTTGGAGATTCCTTTTCTGTTAATGCCAATTTGAATCTAATATAAGCATTCATATGACTGTCTGCACAATGATGAATCAATTGTCTAACGGTCCAACCTTCTGGTCGATAAGGCGTATTTAATTCTGATTGAGATAAATTTACAACAGCATTTTTTAACCGTTTTGGAAAAGACTCAATATCGTTAATTGCTTTTTCGATAAATTCTTCCGTATATTTTTCTGGAACGATAAACTGTCCAATTGGATATTTTAATTTTTCGAGGTTCATTAGACTTTATTTATTAATAACTTATTGTCATTATGACACAATAATAAATAAATTAATCCAATTGCACCGATTTTAAAGTCAATAAATTACTGGCGTTTGTACTTAATCCATTTACACTTGACGCAGCAAAACGAGCAGTTTCATCATAAAATAAGAAAATCACAGGCGCTTCTTCGATTATTATTCTATCCATTTGATGATATAAATCAAAGCGTTTTTCATCCGAATTTTCATTCAATGCTTGCTCATATAATTTATCAAATGCTTTATTTTTAAATCTTGTATAATTTGGAGGAGCTGAATTTTTACTATAAAAAAGCGTCATGAAATTTTCTGCATCTGGATAATCCATAATCCAAGATGCTCTAAAAAAGCTGGCTTGACTTTTTTTCATCATTTCTCTTAAAGTCGCAGATTCTAATAATTCTATCTTAGTTTTCACCCCTAAATCTTCCCATTGACGCGTGATAAAAGTACACAAATCCAAATAATCATTATTCGTATATAATTTAATTTGAGGCATATTTTCGCCATTCGGGAAACCAGCTTCCGCTAATAATTGACGAGCTTTTGAAGGATTGTAAGTATAACCTTTGACTTTTGAAGCATTGAAAGAAGGTAAACCAATCGGAGTAAAACCAGAATTAGCAGGATTTCCAACAGAATTTCTTAATTCTCTTAGCATTTTCTGTCTATCAAAACCATAATTCAACGCTTGACGGACTTTTTTATATTGTAACGGATTTTCAGAATCTGCTTCAAATTCCATATTAATACCTAAATATTCAGAATTCAAAAATGGCGATTTTATAAACGTCATTTCATCTGCATTTTTTGATTTCAAAGCACCATCTTTTTTCAATAATTCATCAACATAAGAAGATTCTAAACCATTCAAAAAATCTAATTTTCCAATTCTAAAATTCAAATAAGCCGTATTTCTATCATTGACAAAATTGACTCGTATTCCATCTAAATAAGGTAATTTTTCGCCATTAATATTTCGTTCAAAATAATTATCATTTTTCACTAAAATCAAAGCTTGATTTTCTATCCATTTTCTAAATTGAAATGCACCCGTTCCAACTGGATTTGCTCGGAAATTATTACCATAAAAATCTACTGCTTCTTTCGGAACAATAGAAAAGTATTGCATTCCCAAAATCCCTAACATCGGGCGAAAAGGCTGCGTCAATCGTAATACAAAAGTAGAATCATTCAGAGCAATAAATGGTTGTTGTTCATTCTCTGACGGTGCAAAGGCAATACCGTTTGCACTACGACTTTTTGATTTTGATTCTGGAAAAGAAATTTTATCTCTCAGTAACCAAGTTCCAGTAGAACCAACTTCTGGGTCAATAATTCGATTAAAGCTATAAACAACATCTTTAGCGACAACTTTCCGACCTTTTCCATTTGTAAACACTTGATTATCATGAAAATAAACATCGTCTCTTAAGCTAAATGTATAAACTAAACCATCATCAGAAATCGTCCATTCTTTTGCAATACAAGGCTTCACATTTAAACTATCATCTAACTGCACCAAAGCATTAAATACTTGATTTACTGCCCAAATATTACTTTGATTCCTTGCAAAAGCAGGGTCAAGTGAAGTAATATTATTTGGCTCGTTATAATGAAATATCATTAAATCCGAAGTATCAGTAACGTTTTGATTACAACTTTGGAAAGTTATTAATAAAAAAAATATATAAAAAGAATATCGCATTGCTTAGTTTTAATTATTAAACAGAAACCGTCATTCCGACGGAGGTCGGAATCTCCCAAAGGCAACGGCACACAACTTTACAGAGATTGAGTTTCAAGGTCAAGGAGATTCCGACCTACGTCGGAATGACGGTTTCTATTTTGATTTTAGACTTTGATTATTTATTTCAATTTTCAACCAAAAAAATCAATCAATCCATCAATCTCTAAATCAAAACCAATTTCATTTGCTTTCTCAAAATCTTCTGGTTTTGTCTTAACAAAAACTCGTTTCATACCAGCATTTTTTCCGAACTGCATATCAGAAGCAGAGTCTCCAAATATGATAGATTTTTCAAAATTAATATTCGGAAAATCTTTTTGAGCTTGAATTGCCATTCCAATTTCGGGTTTTCGACAAGCAGCTTTATCTGTTTTTAGATTTGGACAAATATAACACTTATCAATTCTTCCTCCGTTTTTATTAATAATCGAAATCATTTTCTGGTGAATCTCATCAACTTGTTCCAAAGTCATCAAACCTTTTCCAACGCCTTGTTGATTTGTTATAATTACAATAGTTCCGAATAAATGATTGAATTGTTCAATCGCTTCTAAAACACCTTCCAAAAATTCAAATTCTTCCCAAGACTTAACATAATCATCAACCAAACGTCGATTAATTACACCATCTCTATCTAAGAAAAGTGTCCACGATTTATTTATGTTGAACTGTAATTTCATTTTTTTACGTAGGATGAAGCTCCAGCTTCGTCTAACAAAACTCAAACGAAGTTTGAAGCAGTTTAATGTAGAATAAAACTCCCAGTTTTTCCCTACTCAAATATATAAAAACAAGTCACTTAGAGTTCCACTTGACAGATATAATTTTCGTTTTATATATTAAATTTTCGTTTTTCCTCACCAAGTTCTTTAAGTATATTATTCGATTCTTCTCGAATTTTCAACCATTTCTTATTTGAATACAACTCTTCCCATTTCCATAATACTTTTGGCAATTCTTTAACTTTTGTCTTAAAGCCTATTAGCTTTATTTTTAAACTTCGGCTTATCTCTCCGAATTCACAACCATTATCAAACACAACTGGCATAAATGCGTAATCAAATTCTGTTTCCAATTCGAATAAAGGTGCAAATACTGGACTAATCAGTGACTCAAAATAATCCTTCTCACATGCAAATAGTACAAGGCTATCTAATAGACAATTATAAAAAAATTTCTTTTCTTCTAAAGAATATACTTTATCATCCATTTTTTCTAATTAGATACGTTTTTTATTAGAGAACGAAGCTGGAGCTTCGTCTTACGATTCAAAATCAAGCTGAGCTTTCGCAAAATCGGCTGGAATTCCAATATCAATAAAATAAGTGTCCGATACAAAACCAT
>CAZEOC010000085.1:0-11782 GCA_964513525.1 uncultured Saprospiraceae bacterium
CATTTGAATAATTAATATGCTTTTTTTTCATATTCGATTTATGAAAAATTCTTTATTATTTTTATTGTACCAGCGATTTAATAATAAATTTTTTATAAAATGAACCTTACTAACTTTAAGTTTTTACTTATTGCCATAATTTTCATTATTTCTAATGAAAACGTAACAGCTCAATACGATACAACTCACTATGTTCCGCCTATATTTGCGGTAGAAAATGTTGATTCACATTTTGTATATCTATCAACTTCTGAAAGTTTAACTTTCCCAGTTACGATACAAGATGGAAATGGAAATGTAATCTCTACTATCAATATTTCACAAGCGACACCTCAAAAATTATTTTTAGGACAAGCCTATGCAGCAAGAGGTCCCGTATCTCGAGATTCTTTAAATTCTATTTTGACTTATGATGGTTTGATTTTTACTGCTTCAGAACCATTTTATGTTAATTTAAGACACAAACATAGTGCTCAAGGTTTTTCTTTGACGACTAAAGGAACACAAGCTTTAGGTACTATTTTTAGAACGGGTCATGTGTTTAATAATGCACAATTGCCTCAAGTAAAAGGGCATACTATTTCGGTAATGGCCACAGAAGATAATACACAGATTACCTTTTCAGATATAAAATCTGGGGTCGTCTTTCTAAATACTCCAACTACTGGAACGCCTTTAACATCTTCACCAATAACCGTGACACTTGATAAATGGGAATCTTATGTAATCGGAACAGAATTAGATGATCCTCTTGCAACGAATAATCGAAATAATGTAAATGGGACTTTAATTGTTTCTAATAAGGAAATCGTAGTAAACTCAGGTTCTTGGTTAGGAGGTGGGCACGGTGGAGGTCGAGATATTGGTATTGATCAGATAGTACCTTATCAATTACTTGGAAACGAGTACATCTTTGTTAGAGGAAATGGAACTCAGCATACAGAAAGACCTTTAGTCGTTGCTATTGCTAACAATACCGAAATATACCTAAACAATGAAACATCACCTTATGTAACCTTAAATACTGGAGATTATTTTTTCATTCCTGAATCAAAATATACAGCTGTTCAAAATATGTATATACATAGTAACAATGACTTCTATATGTACCAAACTTTAAGTGGTTCAAATACAGCAGCCGTTGGAATGATCTTTATTCCACCTTTAAGTTGTATTGGAGGAGAATCCGTAACTATTCCAGAAGTAGAGCAATTAGGAAGTTCTACCATCAGTATAACAAGTGTTATTGGCTCAGCTGTTTATATTAATGGCTCTTCAACTCCTTTAGCGAATCCTGATACTGTTTCAGGTAATCCAGATTGGGAAACCTATAGAGTTCAAAGCTTAACAGGAAATGTTACTGTTTCATCTTCAAGTAAAATCAATGTTGCCTTGTTGACGACTGCTGGTGCAAGAGGTGCGGCTGGCTATTTTAGTGGATTCAGACCAAGTATTGATATGACCAGTAATACAAGTAATGCAATTAGTTTTACACAACCGTTGAATAATACAGATACTTTGAGATTAAATCAAAGTGGTCCATTCACTTCTATTACTGCAACTTTTTTAGAACCTCAGAATGGAGGATCCGTAACTTTTGGTACGCCAAACCAAAATGAAATCCCTTATACATATACACCAAACCCCTATTATGTTGGTTATGATTATGTAACCATTAAAGTTTGTAAAGATTTTGTTTGTGCAAACGGAAGTACAGTTCCAAACTGTGTCAATTATACAATTTCTACAAGAATTTATGGTCCAGAGGATTGTTCTAATGGATTAGATGATGACCAAGACGGAATAGACGACTGTAATGATCCAGATTGTTTACCAGTACAAAGTCCTGCATCAATTCAAATTGATTAAATAATTACATTATAAATCAAAAAAGCCATCTTTTGAAAATTCAAAAGATGGCTTTTGGGTTTATAATTGAACTGTTCGTTGTCTTAACCAATGATCAACTACAGTCAACGCCGCCATAGCCTCTACAATAGGTACCGCTCGAGGTAAGACACAAGGATCATGTCTTCCTTTACCAGTTACAACTACTTTTTCGCCAGCTATATTAACGGAGTCTTGTGCTTCTACTATAGTCGCTACAGGTTTGAATGCCGAACGAAAATAAATATCCATTCCATTAGAAATTCCACCTTGGATTCCACCTGAATAATTAGTTTCTGTTTCTATTTTTCCATTTGTATTGGTGAATTTATCATTATGCTCAGAACCTCTCATCGTTATCCCATCGAAACCTGAACCATACTCAAACCCTTTACAAGCATTAATACTCAACATTGCTTTCCCTAAGTCCGCATGTAATTTATCAAAAGCAGGTTCGCCTAATCCCATTGGACAATCTTTAATTACAGCTGTAACAACACCTCCAATTGTATCTCCGTCTTTACGTACTGCTTTAATTAAGTCAATCATTTTCTCTGCCATCTCTAAATCAGGACAACGAACAGGCGTATTTTCCACTAAATCAAAATCTAATTCTTGATAAGATTTATCTAATTTCAAATGTCCAACTTGACTAACATAACTAATTACTTCGACACCAATAGATTTCAAAATTAATTTAGCTACTGCACCAGCAGCAACTCTTGCCGCAGTTTCTCGTGCCGAAGAACGTCCTCCGCCTCTATAATCTCTCAAACCATACTTCACATGATAAGTATAATCTGCGTGTGAAGGGCGAAATTTATCCGCTATATGAGAATAATCCTTTGATTTCGCATCTTGGTTATAAATTATCATTCCTATCGGTGTACCTGTTGTTTTACCTTCAAAAACGCCTGATAATATTTCTACTTTATCCGCTTCTTTTCTTTGCGTTACAATTTTAGACTGTCCAGGACGCCGACGAGCTAATTCCGATTGAATGAATGCTTCATCAAATTCCAATCCTGCAGGACAACCATCTATTGTCACACCTAAACCTCGACCATGTGACTCGCCAAAAGTTGTTATTTTAAATACCTTTCCAAATGAATTTCCAGCCATTATATTTTTAATTATTTATTACTCTCAAACACATTTCTACTACATCATTCTCAAAACTCGTGATATTGATAATAATATTTGATTTTTGATAGTATTTTAATCTATTTCCCAATTTATGTGAAATAAAATCATTTAATTTTTGATCTGTTTTCCCCTGTAACAAAGGTCTTTTTTCTGTTTCTAATTCTAACCGTTTTATTAATAATTCAACGGTTGGATTTAAAAAAATAGTTTTTCCATTATCATTCATTAAATCCATATTATCAAAAAAACAAGGGGAACCGCCACCTGTTGCTATAATAGAATTTTGAAATGTCAAAGTAGTTGTTAAATATTTTCTTTCTACTTCTCGAAATACGACTTCTCCCCTATTTGCAAATATTTGAGCAATCGTTTCGCCTTCACCTTCTTCTATTAAAGTATCTAAATCAACAAAATTCTTATTCAATGCTTTAGCAATTCGTTTACCAACGTATGATTTGCCACTTCCCATAAAACCAACAAAATAATAATTCATATTATTCAATCTTAAGTATAATAATGATTCTCATTTAGAACTTGTCTAAAATTTATTTCGAGTTGAATATCCGTAATTTACGGTTCTGAGCAAAAAATAATTTGTAAGTTTAGCGAGCTAAATAAATCAATTATTTTGAAGTCAGGTTCGTAAAGTATTGATTTTCAGTCGATAGAATTTTAGACATGCTCTTAGAACATCTGAAAAAAATACAAATAAAAAAGGTAAGCCTTTCGACTTACCTTTTCAATATTACGTTATATTCTATCAAAAATAGAATTTTTTTTATTCAGAAACTCTTGCAATAAAAGCATCGATTGTTTGCCCTTGTAGTGAGTTTGGATATTCTTGCTTAATTTCGGTATAAGCTTCTAAAGCCGCAGACTTATCGCCTTGCTTTTCACTTAATAAACCTACTTTATATAAATAGTAAGGAGCAAAAAATTCATTATCCGTATCAGCAGCTTTTTCATATGCACTCATTGCGTCGTCCATATTTCCTAACTCAGAATAAGCATCTCCTTTAATTCCATTTCTAATTACATCGCCTAATTTTCCTCCACCATCATAGTCATTCAAATAGTCAATTGCAGCTTCAAATTTACCTTCTTGTAAATAAGACATTGCAGCATATAAATTAGAAACATCACCAGCGTTAGTGCTTCCGTATTTCTTTACCATATCAATAAATCCTGGATAACCTCCACCTGGATCAGTCAATGCTTTAGTCATTGAATCTTGAACAAAAGCTTGTTCTGCTTTAAACATTTGAGCAGAAGCTTGTACTTCTTTTGGTTGCTTATAGAATAATGAATAGGCTACATAAGCACCAATAATAATTACAACTGCTGCAATTGCACCTAAAATCATTTTCTGATTTTGTTCAAAAAAGTTTTGTGCTTGGTCTCTTTTTTCAACCAAATCTACAAGTGTCTCTTCTTGTGCTGCTTTCTGATTTCTTCTACGTCTTTGAGCCATTTCTTAAAATAATTTATTTAATGAAAGTATTTCTTAATTATACTTCCTGTAAATTCTTGATTTAGTGATTATAATTACAAAAAAGATTTTCTTAAAAATCTCGGCAAAGATATAAAAAGTTTTGAATAACGTTTGAAATACTTAAATATCAATAGTTTTTTTAAAAATCTGTTACAGAAAAAGTACAAATATCTGAATACATTAAACTCTTTTGATATATTTACGTACCCAAAGATTGAAAACAATAAACATTTTTACTATAATTTAATATTTCAATCATGAATTTATACAAAATCACATTAGTATTTTTTTGCAGTATTTCCACCTTTAATGTATTTGGACAAGATAGTTTTATACAAACCAATGAAAAAGATATCTTAGGTAATTGGTCTATCTTAAATAGTCAAATCGCCGTAGAAATCTCACAAGTTGACGGTTTATACAAAGGTAATATTATCTGGTTAGCGGAACCTAATTCTAAAAGCGGTTTACCTAAATTAGACCGAAACAATTTAGACAAATCTAAAAGAAGTCAAGGCTTATTGTATTTGACTTGTTTATATGATTTTGAATATAATCCAATTTCTAATTCTTTTGAAAATGGTTATTTCTACAATCCTTTAACAGGTGACACCATCAAAGCGACATTAAAACTTGGTGAAAATAATACTCTAATAATGAGTGGATTTGCAGGTTTCTCATTGACTTTTGAAGAAGAAACTTGGGTTAGAATGTAAATTACTAATTCAATTAGTGGTATAAAATAAAAAAGCGTGAACGAATTAGAGATTAATATTCTATTCGTTCACGCTTTTTATATTTGTAGAAAACAATAAAATAAATTCTACATAACATCTAAAGCCTTTGCTAAGAAGGTAAATAAGAAAGGTAAACCTACCCAAAACCAACTATCTGCATACATCATCATTAAAACAGTTGCTGCCAATGAAACCAATGTTAATATCCAAAAAAGACCTTTATTATTTTTTGCTGATTCGCTCATTTCTTTCGTTTTTAATTTATGAACTGCAAATTTATAAAGCCGTTTCTACATTAACAACTCAAAAGCAGTTATTTTTTTAAATCTTAGTTAATTTTTATTAAAAATCAATTATTACAAATCAATTTCTTTTGGTAAAAAAGGCGTTGCATCTCCACCTCCTTTGATAATTTCTCTTACAATCGTCGAACTAACATGAGAAAACTCTGGCGAACTAATTAAAAAAACCGTTTCTAAACCATCACCAACTATTGTGTTTAATTGCGAAATTGGTTTTTCATAATCAAAATCAGAAGCATTTCTCAAACCACGAAGCATATATTTTGCACCGATTTCATTTGCAAAGTGAGCGGTAAGACCTTTAAAGTGATTCACTTTCACCTTCGGTTCATGCTCAAAAACTTTTTCCAACCAAGCTAATCGTTGTTCTAAAGAGAATAAATATTGCTTTTTTGAATTAACACCAATCGCAATAATTATTTCATCAAACAATGGAATGCCTCTTTTTACTAATTCCAAATGTCCAGTTGTAATAGGATCAAACGATCCAGGAAATACAGCTATTCTTTTCATATTTTATTTGGTTTTTGGTAAAATTGGTAACAACAAATTTTTAAATCAACAAAAGTCGATTCCTACTAAAATATCTGTTATTAAACCATAAAAATACTAAAAATGGTTTTTCCGTAATTTCTTACTTGACTTAATTTAGGATGATCCTTGAAATTATGATTCGGATTATGCTCCAAAACAAACCAACCTTCCTCTTTTAGCATATTTTTTTCAAAAATTAAATCAGGAATAGAATCCAAACTTCCCAAACCATAAGGCGGTCCTGCAAAAATATAATCCCATTGACTATGTGAATTCTCAATGAATTTAAAAACGTCTGCTTTTATAATATTCATCTTATCTTCTATCTTCAAGAGTTTTGAAGTTTCTTTTGCAAAACGCACACAACCACCAAATTTATCTACATATGTTACATCTTCACAGCCTCGAGATATAAACTCGTAACTATGATTTCCAGTTCCTCCAAACAAATCCAAAACTCTCAAATCCTCAAAGTAGAAATTATTATTTATTATATTGAATAAGCCTTCTTTTGCAAAATCTGTTGTTGGTCTTGTTGGCCAATTTTTCGCTGGAGGAAAGAACTTTCTTCCCTTAAACTCTCCGCCTATTATTCTCATAGTATTAGTTACTTTATAAACCCATTTTGTTTAGATACTAAACAGGTCAAAGTTAGCGTGATTTGATTGCAAATCAAAGTCTGAAGCAAAATGATAGGTCGTTGTTCGACTTAAGAATTCTACATTTCTAATGTAAGCATGTAATAATTTATAAATCTCCGAACCTTCTGTAATTTGTCCACTAATTAATACTTTTTCAAGCTCTACATTCAACTCTAACTGTTTGAATACCAATAGAACAAAGTATAAAAAATCTTTAGCAGTTTTATAATTATAAGTATTCCAAATCAATAATTTATGTCTATTGAAAGCCCCAATTTGAAAACTTTCCTTATTTACATTAATAAAAACACTTTTATTTTTAAACTGAACCGCTTTTTGTTGCCATTCCGCAAGTAAAACAGTTGCTATATGCTGAAATTCTACGTGAGTGTATTTATTTAATAATAAATTATAAGTTTCAATAGGTGCTAAATAAACATTTTGACATTGAAAAGTGAGTAAATTATCTGTTAATAGATAATGCTGTTGAGGAATACTAAAACTCTTTTCTAAATAAGTTGAAGCATCTGTTTCATTATAAAACATATTCGGAACTAAAGTAATAAAGGGATTCTGAAAAGCGACTTTTACTTGATTAAACTGATGTTGTAAATCTTGATTACTTTCAAAAATTGTTTCTAATGCATTCAGTTCTAAATCAATTGTATTAGATAGCAGCACCTGTTTATCATAGCTTGTGATAAAATAAGAAAACCTGTTTGCCCCAATAAGGACAAACAGGTTGCTATTCTCTAATGAGATATTATTTTTTGTAGTATCAACTCTACTCACCTGCTGAATCTTCTTCACCGAAACGACTCCAGTTGGCATTTAATGTAGGTTTTCTCATATCTCCGAACTTCAAGAAATAATTTTTCTCAGTTGGATCATCAGGATTGAAACTACTATCATAACGCTTGTACTTAGCTTTTGAGAATTCCTCTCCCATGAAATCTTTCCAAGGAATTTTCACTTCTATAACTTGTACATTTGTTGATTGATACTCAATTTGAGCTGCATTCATTTCAAATGATGCATCTGGAGAACCTGGAACTGTACTTAAGCCTTCTGATGTTATATCAATACCTAAAGTTGCCATTGAATCTGCTGCTGATACAAAAGTTTCTTTTGTAATTACTTCTGCTCCTGCATCAGGATCACCAATTAAAGTTACAATTTTAAACTGCTTATTTTGTAATACATCAGCTAATGTATCAAAATTATCAGTGTATTTTCCTTCAATACTTTTATAAGCTGATTGTGCAGTACGAATTTTTTTCAATTGTGTCGCAACAGCTTTTTCACGTGCGTCTTTATATTCTTGAAATTTGATTGGTGTATAAATCATTTGTGCTAAAACATACACCAAACCTAAGAATACTAACGTTAATACGATGTTAAGGATAGTCTTACTCATGAATAATACTTTGGTTTTCGATTGGTCACAATATTACATTTTTAAATTAAAAAATAAGAGTCTTTTTCAATTATTTTAATAAATATTATGAACCGAAGTTATGTAAATATCTTATGTTTAACTTTTAATAGATGTAACTTTTTACAAAAATGGTGTATTTGATTATAAATTCTTAACAAATTGCTAAAAAAATTTTTATAAATTAATAATTCAACGCATCTATGACGAATTGTTTATAACTTCTGCCTATTGGCAGTTCCATTTCATTGATTTCTATGCTTGTAGATGAAAAAGCAGTAATCTTATTAATCGCTACTAAATAAGAACGATGAATTCTTACAAATTGTCCACTTGGTAATCGTTCTTCTAAATAAGATATTTTTTGTTTTGTAATAACATTTTTTTCTGTCGTTACAATTTTGACATAATCCTTCTGACTTTCTATATAAATTATATCATCCAAATATACTTTTAATACTCGTTTATCCATTTTCACATATAAAAATGGTGCGGTATTAAGATTCAAATTTGGTTCATTTGTAGGTTGTTCTTCTGCCTTTCGTTGGACTTTATTGATTGCTTTCATAAATCGACCAAATGAAATTGGTTTGAGTAGATAATCTAAAGCATTCAACTCATAACCTTCAATCGCATAATCTCGATAAGCTGTTGTGAAAATAATTTTCGGTGGATTCTTAAGCGTTTTCACAAACTCGATTCCACTTAATTGCGGCATATTAATATCTAAGAAAATCAAATCAACAGATTCTTTCTGCAAAATTTCAAATGCTTCTAAAGCATTTTTACATTTTGCGACAATTTCAAATCCTGAAATTTTGTCTAAATAAGATGCGATGACTTCCATTGCCAAAGGCTCGTCATCGACTAACATACATTTAATCATTTACTTTTCGTTTTTATTAGTTGACAGTTGATAAACTAATTTGCGTATTCACGAATTAGTCCTTTTTTCGTTTTTTTAATTTTATGCTTTGTAGCCGTTTCTAATTTCAATTCGATTAAATGTTTATTTACTGTTTCAGAGATATTTAGTTGATATTTATTCGGATATAATAACTTCAAACGTCGTTTAACATTTTTAAACTTTTGATATTCCTCTTTATTAATAGCTTGTTTTTTTTCATTTTCTACACTAAGCAATAATATTTCATTATCAATATTTAGTTTAATATTAAGCCAAGTTGAAGCTGCATTATCCGCTAAACTTTGCTGAAAAGCAAATTCTATAAAGGGTAATAATAATAAAGGAGCAATTTCTCGTTCCATAGAATCAATAGAAAAATTGAAACTGACATCCAAAGCATCTCCGTAACGTAGTTTTTCCAAGGAAATATAATTATTGATTAATGAAATTTCTTTGGAAAGTGGCACTGTTGCAACATTGCTTTTGAAAAGCATATAATCTAATAAACTTGATAATTTCAATACGACTTCTGGAGCTTTTGTAGAATTCGTTAAGGTTAATGCGTAGAGATTATTTAAGGTATTAAACAAAAAATGTGGATGAATTTGAGATTTCAAAAATTTCAATTCTGCTTTCAATTTTTCTTTTTCTAACAATTGACGAGCATATTCATTCTGCAAAGCAATTTTTAATAATTTTACTGCAGTTGCTGCCAATACCACGACATTAATATTAATAATATTAAAAGCGATTTTGTAAAAAACCCATAATCCATGTTCTAAACTTTCTCCCCAAACCATCGGAAAAATTACATATTGAGCTACTGCTCTTTGCAATAAACCAAAACCAAAAGCGGAAATTAGAAAAGTGATTATAAACTTGAAGTATTCTTTTCGTTCAAAGAAAATTGGTAAAATAAGATAAAGAGTTGTGTATGTTGCCAACATCATAACTGGCAAGGACAAAGCATTAGAAACTAATAATCGCTTCCAATCACTCGAATATTCTGAAACATCAATTCCTGTGAACATCACCAGAATTGCGACCCAAAATAGGAGGTGAAAAAACCAACGTTTTTCGGGAGTAAAAACGTGTTGTAATAAATTTGAATTCATCTTAGTGTAGTATGAAGCTCCAGCTTCTTATATAAAATAAAGTAATTGTTTGTTCAAAAAACTATGTTTTTTGATGTGCAAAGCTGGAGCTTCACACTGTAAAAACAATATTAATAAAGAAAAAGAGATAAGGTTTAAATTTATATACCAACTACTAATTTTAAATCTCGAATGACATTAAATAACAAAAAATAATAGTTTTATAAAAAAACGAAATTTTCTCAGAAATTAAATCCTAAAAAAACTTCGTTTCTATATTAGACTTTATTCTAATACCAATTTGGAGTTTCAAATCAAACTTACCAAGGATTGGAATGAGCAGAATTTGTAATAAACTTATTATCCGTCAAAGCCTTCAAATAAGCAATTAAATCATCCTTTTCTTGTTGTGTGAAAGAGATATTTATTCCCGTCAATCGAGCTGCTAAAATTCCATCTAAATTCGGTGCATCTTGTAAATGATCTGCATAATGATCTAAAACACCTTCTAAAGTTGCAATACTTCCATCGTGCATATATGGCGCAGTTAACTCAATATTTCTCAATGTTGGCGTTCTGAATTTACCATTATCCGCAAGATTTCCAGTTACTATTCCAAAACCTAAATCTGGAAATTCCGTCATTGTCGGTGCAGCATTTAAACCATTATTAATAAAATCATTATTTGTAAATAATCTTCCGCCGCCGCCATGACAATGTGCACACTCTTTATCTGTACTATCTGACTTTTCTGATAAAAACAAAGTCCTTCCTCGTTGTTCTGCATCTGTCAAAAAAGGATTATCATTTGGAACATAACCCAAACTTGCATCCCATTTACTCGTTGCAGAAACCAAACTTCTAACAAACTGCGACAAAGCTTTTCTCGCTAATTCATCTGTTATTTCTCCTTTCGTATCAATATCAAAAGCATTTCTAAACCATTCTGGATATAAAGTATGACGTTTTAAACGCAGTTCAATATCTGTCCAATTACCATGTAATTCTATTTCACTTTCTACTGGAATAATCGCTTGTTCTTCCAAAGTATTAGAAGATCCGTCCCAATTCAAACCATTAGGAATGAAGGCTAAATTAAATAAAGTCATCGCATTTCGAGTGCCTAATTCACCATCAATTCCCATACTGAATACGGAATTATCAGAAAAAGCAAATTCTTGTTTATGACAACTTGAACAACTCATTGTACTATCTCCAGAAAGAATCGGATCATAAAATAAACGTCTTCCAAGTTCAATTCCTTCCAAAGTCATTGGATTATCCAAAGGAATAATTGGTTGTGGAAAACTCGTCAATTCAAGTGTCGGAAAAGTAAATGCTTGAGGATTATGGTCAAATTGTGTCAAGGGTTCATTATCATAGACAGTAAGTGGATCAGTAGGCTCTACTGTTCCATCATCGCTACAAGCAGAGATTATTAAAATGCTTATGAATAAACTTGCTATTAATATATTTTTCATAAATATCGTATTAATAAGTAACCGCTCACAAATAAGTACAATTAATTTATGACCGATTACTTATATTGTTATAAGGAATACTGATTATAACAACATTATTTTTAATAATTTTTGAATGCTTCATTA
>CAZEOC010000086.1:0-11755 GCA_964513525.1 uncultured Saprospiraceae bacterium
AATCATAATTAATACCAGCAGTAGCCAATGTAATATCAATTGGTAAGGTTCCACCTGCAATTGCATTAGCAACCATGTTTACATAATATCCATAATAACCGGGTTCAGCACCAGTTGTATTATTCACGCCGCCCATCGTTACATTTGTAATTCCATAACTATAATTAAAACCTATCATTGGGGTACAATAACCTGTAAAAAAACTTATTGACCTAATCCAAAGACTTGTATCTCCTACTCCACATATGGCTCTAACAGAAAACTCATAATCTGTATCTGGAGTAAGACCAGAAATAGAAATTGAATCCATACTGACGACTAAAGTTGTTCCACTACCTTGTGTAAATCCTATAACACCATATTCTACTTCCCATGAAGTTTCAGATCCACCAACTATCCAGGATAAATCAGCCGTAGTTGCTCTTATATTGGTAATAGTTAATACTGATGGAGAAGAACATGATAGAGGTGTATATTCATCTGCTCCAATATCTGGAGTAGTCGCATTTCTTGTATCTCCATCATAATCCATCATAACTCCTATTGGTTCCCCTACATCATTTGCTAATGTCCCCGCAAGATGAAAATCATTTGGTCCATAAAATAAAGGATTACCTGATAATGAGTTCATATTTAAAGTTGGTGCATCTGTTTGCCAACTTATTAAATCTGCTTTTGCAGTACCATGGTAGGCTAAATCTGGTCCTGTATTATTATAAATATTATAATCTACTATTACATTGTAAGCTGTATCATGTATATATATAGCATAACCAGCAGCAGCTTGGAAAATATTATTTTTAATAATACTAATATTATTGCTATTGTTATTGTGTTGATAGTCATAAAAAAATAGTGCTTCAGAATTTTGATAATTGTGTTCAGTTATAAATGTATTATGATAAATATTTGTATTATATACCGCGCTACAAAAAACTGCATCAGCTCTTCTACTACGAACTATACAATTGGTAATTGTTGATTGCCCATTTGCTATAGAATAATTTGTCGGATTTCCAGAAATAAACTCAATTCCTTCCTGATCTGTATAGATATTTAAAGCGTCATAGTGATAATTAGCAACAAACCTATTAGAAATTCCTTTACTAAACAAATAGCCATTAATCGTTGTATTAGATATATTTATCCCATCAATAGCATATAAATATATCCCATATTGATTATTCCCATCAAAAAGACAATTGGTAATTGTAACGGTAGAATCTACAGATGATAGTCCTCCACCTTCAAGACGTAATCCACGACTACCACCTATAATTGTTGAATTGGTAATGGTTAAATTATGAGTATTATCTCCTGGGATAAAAGTAGTTGACGTACTTGTTGAACCAATGATACCTCCAAGGTTATAGCTACCATTCCACGGTGATACATCAATAATACAATCTATAATAGTCACATAATCAGATCGATTCGTCAATCTAAAACCCCATGAACCATTACCTGCTCCTGTTCCAGTTGTTTGTATCGTTAAATCTTGAAAAGTAATATGATCTACTCCATTTAAATGAACTGTTGCACTTTGCACCATTGCATCATGTGTCAATATTGTTGTCGTTGCACCAGCTCCAATAAATGAAATCGTATTCGTCAGACTGGAACCCGATATTTCACCAAGTAGTATCGAATCAGCATACGTTCCTGCTGCAATATTAAAAATAACGGGTCCATTAATACCACAATTGTTTAAGTTATTTACCACTGTTCCTATATCTACATAATCCGCTCCTACGCCACCTATTGTATATGTTCCACTTAATGGGGAACAAGTTGTGGTAATACTGATTGGTCCTTCCCAATCACTCGTATCTCCTATACCACATATTGCTCTTACATATAGATCGTATGCTGTTAGTGGCGATAATGTCGTCAATGTCATTGGGTTAGTATTAGATACTGAAGTAGTTCCGGTTCCTACTGTATAACCTACCGTTCCATATTCTACTTCCCAATTCGTCGCTCCATTTGAGTCTGTCCAACCAAAGTCTGCGCCTACTCCGGTAATATTTGTTACGGTTAAAGCAGTCGCTTTAAAACAGGTGGGCGTTTCCTTAATTGAAATATCATCCAAACGATGATCGCCATAAAAATCAAGTAGTGATCCTCCAGGCTCTGCCCTAAAACGTAGTTTTACAAAATTAATATTATAAACATGTGCAGATAAATTATAACTAAACTCTTCCCAACCTACTGTTCCTGTCAAAATTGAACCAACAAGATTCCAACTTGTTCCATCATAAGCTTCTACATAGAGTTGATTCGGAGGAGAATATCCAACATCACACATCCAATAATAAAACTCTAAAGATGGATTTGTTAATGCAGATACATCTATATCCGATGTTTCTAAAATTACAGAAGAATTATTAAGGGACATATCTACCCAAGCATATGAGCCTGCATTTCCTGTATGATCGTTTGGCGCAGCACAAGTAACCACATTAAAAGCACTTGGATTGAAAGACAATAGTGCTCCAGATGTAGAGGAGGTCGTCCAGCATGTCGGTATGGAAAGACTATCAAATGACGCTGTAAATGGTGCTATCAGACCTGTGCATTGAGTTTTAGCATATATGATAGCGTACTAATGATTAATGATAATAAGATTAGTTTTTTTAAGTTTATAAATTTCATAGTGAGAATTTAATATGAGAATTTAATATGAGAATTTAATAGAATAAAACATCCTATTAGATTGAAAATGATTTTAGAATAAAAAAGAATTAAATACAAAATTCCATTAACTAAAGATATGTATTTTTTTTATAGCAAACTAAACTTTAACTTATTACTGATTTATCCTGATTTAAATTGGGGTATTATTAATAAAAATAAAAAAGCGGTTGACTTTCGTCAACCGCTCTTTTATAAATTACTATTTTATTAAAAAATAATTAATTATTTATTAATCATTAATTTCTTAGTAATTACTTGATTATCAATAACGATTCTAACAAAATACATTCCATCTGCATAAGCTGATAAATCAACTTGATGTGTTTGTGATGAAGTATTTTCTTTACCGAAATCTTCTACTAATACACCTGTTACTGTATAAATTGATACTGCAACATCTGCATTACGTGATAATTCTAAGTTAATAACAGTATTACCTCTTGTTGGATTTGGTGCAATTGATAATTCAGTTAAGTATTCAATATTATTTGTACTTACATGAATATCTACAAATACACTACTTGTATCTGTACAACCATTTCCATCAGTAACAGTAACTCCATAAGTTCCTGAATCTAAACCTGTAGCTGTAGCTGTAGTTTGTCCATCACTCCAAGCATAAGTATATGGAGCTGTTCCACCTGTCGCTGTAACTGAAGCTTGACCAATATTTGGTAAGTTCATTGTATCTGATACAGTAGCTGTAGTAAGAACGATAGCTGATGGCTGTCCAACAGTTTCAGTAGCATTCAAAATACATCCATTTGCATCTGTTATAGTAACATCGTAAACATTTGCTGTCAAACCTGTAGCTGTAGCTGTAGTTTGTCCATCATTCCAAGCATAAGTATATGGAGCTGTTCCACCTGTTACAGTTACTGCAATCGAACCTGATGCATCACCAAAACAGTTTGCATTTGTAACAACAGAAGTTGAAGTTGCAACACATGCTGGCGCAACAACAGCCTCAATTAATAAACGGAATCCATTTACTGTTCCATAGTTTCCACCTGCTAAATCACCTGTATAATAAGCTGCTGCACGTGTTGGACTTTCAGATTGGAAAGATACAGGGAAATAACCTGTAGCTGCATTAGCTGTTTGAGCTAAACCAACCCAAATATCTTCCGTATCAAAGTTCACTGGAGTATTTAAAGTAAATGTTTTCCAAGCGTTTAAGTCACCTGCTGCTACTGTGTAGTTTGCAGATTGTCCTACAATCGCTCCAGAAGTATCTACTAATACTGCATAAATTGTATTACCTACAATTGCAGCACCATCAGCAATATGAATATTAACACTGTTAACAGACGCTGGTCCATCAACAAAATAGCGAGTTAATAATAATCCACTTCCTGTATTATATCCAACACCACCTAAACCAGTTAATACTGAATCTGCATAAGCAAAAGTATTAGTTGTCGTTTCTTGTACCCAAGATTGACTACTATTAGCTGTATTATCATCTGCTGGTACATCTACTAACATATCATTGAAACCAGCCATTGTTGGCGTAAATGCTGCAAATGTAACTGTTGTTTCTTGACCTGGTGCTAAAACTACATTCTCAGATGCAGTAAAAGGATTAGCTCCTGTAATAGTTAAAGAAACCATTTTGTCAGCTGGCAAATAACCGTTATTTCTAACAATAGCTTGTACTTGTTCTGGTTGGCTATATCCTAATGGATTTTTACCTAAAGCATAAAGTGTAACAACTTCTAAATCATCTGCATCTCTATCAATTCCCCATGCAAACTCTGGACGGAAAGAAGAACTTCCTGTCAATGTTGCTGGAGGAGCAGTTGTACTTGTTGCAGTTACTAAAGCACCTGAAACTGTACTATTTGACATATAACTTATAGCTGTACCAATTCCGCTTATTAATTCCCAGTCGTATGCAACATAAACTGCATCACCACCATAGTTGAATAAACTATCTAAAACTACATTCCATTGTACAACACCACTATCAATAGTAACTGTATCACTATAAACATTTGTCATACCTGGTGTAATACCAGCCCAAACATTACCTTTAGAATAAGCTACATCAGTTGTATTCTGTAAATATAAGTTTAATACACCTACAACTGGTCCATCAGGTACAGTTCCATTAATATTAAATCCGAAGTTACGGATTGTTGTATTAGCTGGAATTCCTGAATTAGAAAAGTCTGTAGGGAATACCATAGTTGATGTACGTATGAAAGAATGTGCTGTCGTACCATTTGGTGCACGTAATGTTGAAGTTGCACCATTAGTAGTTGGAGCATTTACAAATAATGGTGTAGAAATACCATATCTAACTAAACTCAACGTAAATGGAGTTGTCGCTAATAATGTATCCATACCAGCATAAGCTGCTGCTGTCCATTGTATCATTGCAGTATCACCAATAGCAACACCTAAACTTGCTAATAAATCATCAATTTGTTGGATGTTCAATGTTAACATTGTATCCATTCCCATATTATTAGAAGGAATAACTGCTAATGCTGAACTAAAGTCACCACCTGGTAAATCTGCTAACCATTCATAAGTTGCACCTGGTACTTGAGCTGATTCCCAAGTTATATCAACTGTATTTTGTGCAGGTCCAGCTACTGATAATAATGTTCCATCAGCTGGAGTTAAATTAGCAAAAGGACTTAAAGGTAAAGCCACATTTAAAGTATAATCTTCAAAAGAAGCATAAAATCCTGTATAACAAGGGTCAGATGGTGAAGTCGTACCTAAACCAGTATCTGCACCACCAATTCTAATTCTGTAGTTACCTGTAGCTGTTGCAGGAATCGCAATAGAACTACTAAATACAGTTGGATTCATTGAAGTTGAAGTCCCTAAGAAGAACTCTTCTCCTGGATCTGTAAAGTCTAAATCATTATTCCAATCTACCCATGCCCACATGTCATAAGTATAACCAGTTTCTAATGTAATATCGATTGGTAATGTTCCACCTTGAGGTGCATTAGCAATCATTGCTGAGTAGTTTCCATAATTCCCTGGTTCAGTACCAGTTGTATTATTCACTCCACCCATAGTTACATTTGTAATACCATTACCGTCAACATTAGCTGGTGAAGGATTACAGTAACCTGTAAAGAATGCGCCTGCACTTGACCAAATACTTGTATCACCAACACCACATATTGCTCTTACATAAAACTGATAGTTTGTTTCAAATGTAAGACCAGAAATCATATGAGGATTCGTAGTAACAATAGCAGACATTCCTGTACCTGGTGTAAAGCCTGTCACACCATATTCTACTTCCCAAGTTGTAGCTGATCCATTTTCTGTCCAACCTAAAGTTGCACCTGTAGCCATAACATTCGTTACTGTTAAAGCAGAAACTGGCACACATGAAGGAGCCGCTGCTACACTTAAAGTATAATCTTCAAAAGAACCATAAGAACCTGTATAACAAGGATTAGACGGTGAAGTAGTACCTAAACCACTATCTGCACCACCAATTCTAATTCTATAATTACCAATAGTTGCAGTTACCGGAATCGCTATAGAACTACTAAATGTAGTTGGATTCGTTGAAATTGAAGTCCCCAAGAAGAACTCTTCTCCTGGATCTGTAAAGTCTAAATCGTTATTCCAATCTACCCATGCCCACATATCATAAGTATAACCAGTAGCCAATGTAATATCAATTGGTAAAGCTACACCTTGTTGACCGTTTGCAACCATTGCAGAGTAATTTCCATAATTCCCTGGTTCAGCACCAGTTGTATTATTCACTCCACCCATAGTTACATTCGTAATACCAGTACCATCAACTGAAGATGGTGATGCTGTACAGTATCCTGTAAAGAAACTTATAGGACCTACCCAAGCACTTGTATCACCAGGACCACAAATTGCTCTTACATAAAATTGGTAATCTGTTTCAAATGTAAGTCCAGAAACTGAATAAGGATTAGTAGATACAACTGCAGCTGTTCCAGTACCTTGTGTGAAACCAGTAACACCATATTCTACTTCCCAAGAAGTTTCAGAACCACCTGCTGTCCATGCTAAATCAGCAGTTGTAGTTGTTATATTATTTGCCAATAATGCTGTAGGAGCATCACAAGAAGGCATTTCCATTACAAAGAAATCATCAACTCCTAAATCATTAAAATAATAAGTAGAACTTGTTGTTCCTGTAGCAGCTACTGCTTGAATACGGAATTTAGTTATAGTTGGAATTGAAGCTGGTACTGCTCCAGCAACTTCTACCCAACCTGTAAAATTACCACTTTGAGAAGCAATATTTACCCAAGCTGTTCCATCCCATGCATCTAAATTGATTGTATGATTAACAGCATTGTTCGTATTATCTGATGCAAACCAGAAACCAGCATAAGGAGCTGTTAAAGCTGTCATGTCAATTAATGGTGTTACCATTGCATTTCCTGTAATATCACTTGATGCATCTATCCACATATAGTTTCCTGTACCTGTCGTATGATCACCAATATTTGGTAAGTAAGTATGACTGTTATTTGTAACATCATTAGTTACATCCCAGTAATCAGGACCAACTTGAGCATCCCAACAACTTGGTAAAGCAGTATAAGGTGAAGTCAATGCTAAACCATCAAAATTCTCCATAAATGGTGCTGTAGCAGCAACGCAAGCTGTAGTAAATGAGAAAGGTCCAACCCAAGGACTTGTAGCACCTCCACAGTTTGCTCTTACGTAGAACTCATAAGCAGAGTTTGGAGTTAACATAGTCGCTGAATAAGGATTAGACATAGTAGCAGTAACCATTGTACCCATACCTTGAGTAAATCCAGATGTACCAAATTCAACATCCCACATAGTTTCTGTTCCACCTGCAGTCCAACCTAAGTCAGCAGTTGTAGCTAAAGCAGCAGCAGTTAATGCAGTAGGAGGAGAACATGATGGAGGTGTATATTCATCTGCTCCAATATCTGGCGTAGTTGCACTTCTTGTGTCACCATCAATATCCATCATTACTCCTAATGGCTCACCTGCATCATTTGCTAATGTTCCAACAAGATGAAAATCAGTTGGTCCAGTAAATGATGGATCACCTGAAAGTGAATTAATATTTAATGTAGGCGCATCTGTTTGCCAAATTGTTAAATCTGCTTTTGCACCACCATAGTATGCTAAGTTTGCACCTGTATTATAGTAAATATTATAATCTACTACTGCATCAGAAGCTGCACTTGCTATATAAATAGCATAACCAGCATCAGAGTAGAAGATATTATTTTTAATTACATTACCATCATCAGAAGATTGATACATACCATAAGCACTTGTACCTCCAATAGTTACAAATGTATTATGATAAATATCTGTATTATTCATATCAAAACCATAAAGTGGCTCATCAGTAGTACTATAAATTATACAGTTTGTAATAGTTGATTGTCCATTTGGAGTACTAATAGCAGCATCATTTCCATCAGAGAAATACATACCATAATCAGGTACATCAATATTCAATGCATCATAATGATAATTAGATACATCTGTATGATAAATACCATCTTTAGAAGATGTAGAATGTCCGTCAATTGTTGTATTAGAGATAGTAATATCATCAACATCATCAAAGTAAATACCATATCCAGTATTACCATCAAAATGACAGTTAGTAATTACTACTGTAGAATCTACATTAGAAGTTCCACCACCTTCAAGGCGTAAACCATACCAGCCACCAACAAAATCTGTATTTGTAACAGTCAAATTATGTGCATTATCACCACCTGTTGAAGAAGCTGTTGCACTTGCAGAACCAACGATACCTACAATATCAACAAAAGATGTAAGATTCGCGGGCATATCAATATTACAGTTTGAAACTGTAATATTATCTGCTCTATTTGTTAATCTAATACCCCAAGAATCATTTGCAGTACTTGTATTTTGAATCGTCAAATCTTGAAAAGTAATATAATCTGCTCCATCTAAAAGAACTGTAGCATTTTGACTTGTCGCATCATGTGTCAATGTAGTTGTAGCTGCACCTGCACCTACAAATGAAATAGTATTCATCATACTTGTTCCATTAATTTGACCAAGCATCATTGAACCAGTATAAGTACCAGCCGAAACGTTAAAAGTAACGGGTCCACTAATACCACAAGTATTTAAAGTTACTGCAGCAGCAGCAAAGTCTGCATAATCAGCACCTGCTCCACCAATAGTATAAGTACCACTTAATGTACTTAAACAAGCAGTTGTAACACTAATAGGTCCTTCCCATTCACTTGAATCTCCTGCAGCACAAACAGCTCTTACATAAAGGTCGTAAGCTGTTGCTGGAGCAAAAGAAGTAATAGTTGTAGGATTAGAACTAACCATTGCTGTTGTCCCTGTTCCTTGTGTAAAACCTGGCGCACCAGACTCTATTTCCCAAGAAGTAGCACCATTAGCATCTGTCCAACCGAAATCAGCACCTGAACTTGTTACATTCGTTACTGTTAAAAGAGTCGGTTTCAAACAAGTAGGAGCTTCTACCACGAAGAAGTCATCAACACCTAAATCATTTTGATAATAATTACCCGAATTTGTTCCCGAAGCCGCCGTCGCATAAATACGGAATTTAGTTATTGCAGGGATACTTGCAGGTACTACTCCTGTAACTTCTACCCAACTTGGGAAATTACCACTTTCAGTAGCTATATTCACCCAAGCTGTTCCATCCCATACATCTAAATTAATCGTATGAAGAGTAGCATTAGTTGTATTGTTAGAACCAAACCAAAAACCTGCATAAGGTGTAGTTAAACTACTTAAATCGATATCTGGTGTTTCCATTGCATTAACAGTAATATCACCTGATGCATCTATCCACATAAAGTTTCCTGAACCCGTAGTATGATCATTGAAACCTGCTAAATAGGCTGGACTATTTGTTGAACCATTTGTTACATCCCAATTATCAGGACCTGTTTGACTCCAACAAGTTGGCATTGCTGTATAAGGAGAAGTTAACGCTAAACCGTCAAAATTCTCCATAAACGGAGCTGAAATCCCCGTACATTGAGCTATTGCTGTATTATTCACCCCTACAAAAAAGAGGAGAATAGCAGAAGCTAATAGTAAACGTAATACTTTCATAGTATTCTGATTTTGTGAAATAATAAAAAATTTAATTTTGTATATAAAAACTCTTGATTTTTAATCTTTTATAATGTTTATCGTCTACTTTCAAACTTGTAGTTTAAAAGTTTATTTAAGAAAATTTGAGTTATCGAGGCTTATATTAACCAAAGTTAGAATTATATTTTATTAAAGGTTTAATTTTAACTAATTATCTCCTTATCTATCTTTGGTATTGCGATACAATATACTTTTTTAACATTTTCCAGACATTTTTTGAAAAACCATTATGGATTCTTACTGTTAATAAAAATTTATTTTTTCAATAAATCCATATTAACTTCTACATTTAACCACTTCTCTATTTTTTTTACAATCGCATCTTTATCGCTCTTACTTAGGTTTTTCATTCTTGCATCTCCATGACTTCTATTAGCCATATTGAAATATAAAGCATCTACTTTTGTAGTTGGTATTACACGTGTTGCAGACCAAGTATCATTTGCTCCGTTGATATAAATAAATTGATTTCCATTTTTTTCTAACCATTTCTCGGCTGCTTTCGGTGTTTTATTATTAATCTTAATTTTACCAAGTTCTTTTGGTGCAAAAGAAGCATTTGGATTTCTTGGTAAGGTCTTTATTAAGTCCCCAAATCTATCTGTTTCAAATCCATAATATCCCATTTGAGAACTGGCTTGATAATAATGTGGTGCAAATAATTTCATTGTTTTATCATCATAGAATGATAAGCCAACAATGTCTATAAATGATTGAATATAATTATCTAAAGTATCTCCAGTTGGTAAATCTTCACAGCTACTTCCCCATTGCCAAAATGAAAAAGAATATTCTAAAACTGCAAATTCAAAAGCAGCTTCTAAACCACCTAAATATTCAAACTCATATTCTGAAGCAATCGAAAACCATTTCAGCTTTCCTAATACTTCTTCTCGATTTTCTAACAAGGTTTTCTGAATATGAAAAATTTTATCTCTACATTCCTTTGTTCCAATTGTGTCTAAAAATGTATAAATTCTTTGCTCTTCTATATCAATATTTAACGGTGCAACATAAGGTACAGAAACAGCTACATCATCAGGGTAAAAATAACGGTAAAAAATTGTTGTTTGCCCGCCTTTACTAATGCCTGTACTTACCCATTTTCCAGAATAAATTTTTCTTAATAATTGATTAATTTCGTGCAAATCTGCTGTTGCTTGTTCTAAGTTCAAGTATTGCCAATCCAAAGGTTCTGGAACTGATTTCCCACAGTATCGATGTTCAATATTGATATAATTTGAATTCAAAATTGTAGCTACTTCACTTTTACTTCTATTCAATTGATAACCATTTGTGTTCATTACATTCACCGCATCAAAGTCAACATGCGTCAACTCAAAACGCTGATAAAAAGAGCCTTTCTCTGGGTTTTCGTGGTCAATTGGTTGTAAAATGAAACATTCGAAGTAATTATCAGCTTTTTTTGTGAATTTCAAATTTGGTAAATTGTATAAAACATCTTCAATATTTTGACCAAAAGAAACACAATAAATCGTAATAAAAATAAACGTCGTTAATATTCTTTTCATAATTTCGTGATTAGTATTTTAGTATTTATAAATCGTCAGTAAAACGGTCGTATTTCGTCAAGCGAGGAACGAGCGATTCGTTAATCGTTAATCGTTAATTATGCCAACACCTTTACAAAAGATTTCAGAAGACTTTATCAAAGATAGGAATATTAGCTTATTTATAAAGCGAGAAGATCTCAATCATCCGACAATTCAAGGGAATAAATTTAGGAAACTAAAATATAATTTAGCTAAAGCGAAGGCAGATGGACAAAGCACTCTATTAACATTTGGCGGTGCTTTTTCTAATCATATTTATGCAACTGCCGCAGCAGGAAAAGCTTTCAATTTTAACACAATTGGAATAATTCGAGGCGAAAGAATCGAACCTTTAAATGATACTTTGC
>CAZEOC010000087.1:0-8119 GCA_964513525.1 uncultured Saprospiraceae bacterium
ATAATAATTTGATTATCATTGATAATTGAAGAACGAATTAAAAAAATAAATCAAAAAATAAATGGCAAGAGTAATTATAGTTGATGATGAACCTTTAGCGTTAGACGTATTGGAAACTTATATCGAAAAATTACCAAGTTTAGAATTAGTTGCTCGTTGTGATAATGCAATCGAAGCTTTTGATGTGTTATCAAGAGAAGAAGTTGATATTATGTTTTTAGATATTCAAATGCCACAATTAACAGGAATTGAGTTTCTGAAAAGTTTATCAAATCCACCTTTGGTTATCTTTACTACGGCTTATCCAAACTATGCAATTGAAGGATATGAACTAAATATCATGGATTATTTATTAAAGCCAATTTCTTTTGAGCGATTCATGAAAGCTGTAAATAAAGCTTTGGCACAATTGGAATTACAGACTGAAACTAAGGAAGTTCCAGTTCCCGAATCCAAGGAAGAATCTGATTTTATCTTCGTAAAAGCAGATAAAAAATTAATCAAAATCAATTATAAAGATATTCTTTATATAGAAGGATTAAAGGATTATGTAATTATCAAATTGCCTACTTCTCGTGTAATTACTTTACAAACAATGAAAAGTTTGGAAGCTAAATTACCAACTTCGATTTTCAAAAGAATTCATCGTTCTTATATCGCAAACTTAGGTAGAATTGATGCTGTAATTGGAAATATGGTTGAAATTGAGAAAAAACATTTGCCAATTGGTAAAAATTATCGAGACGAATTATTAGCAATTATTAATCAAAATAGATTGTAATTTTTATCTAATTCCATTCAAAAAATCACTTAACAAAATCTGTTAAGTGATTTTTTTTTGAACAAAATTGAAATTTCTGAATTAAATCAAGCTAATCTTTATCTTAGAAGATTAGGAATTTTTAAATTTACAAATCTTGATAATCAAAATAACAAATATGAAAATTGGAATAACCCAAACAACAACATCAGAAGCTATCAATAATCAACTTTCTAATCTTTTTAAAGAACAAGAATTTATAACTTCAGTCCTTGATATTAATTCCAAGGATCTTGAGTCATTATTAGAAGATTTTCAAGTATTAATCATTTTAATAAATAAAGAAGTATTATCAAGTATTTCAAGAGAAAAATGGCAATTCTTAATTGATTTAAATCAAAAAGAACGTTTACAAACATTAACAATTCAAGTAGATGAATCCTCATGGATTTATTCTCCTAATGCAGATAAACTAACAACTTTTCCATTAGATAAATCATTATTAAATAATGATAATATTTCTAATACAGTTACAGAAATAATCAATCATATCAATGGAAATTCTACTTCAAACTTAGTTATAGCATCTAATCCTGAAGACAATTCTACTTCTAATAATCAACAACCAAGTATCATCAATGCAACAACTACTTTTAATGACAATAATCGTAAAATACAACGGATAGAAAAATTAAAAGAATCCATTTCTATTGCTAAAACTGATAAAAAATGGATGACTGCAATTGAACTTACGCAGGAATTAATCTCCATTTCTACAGATGAAAACAAAGAAAATTATCAAGCTGATTTAGTTGTCCTTGAAAAGAAAAACGAAGCAGCTAAACTAATAGCAAAAGGAAGGAAACTATTCCAAAAAGGAGATTTTGAAAAAGCTTTAGTCATTTTTGAAAAAGCATATTTACTTCAACCTTCTGAAAAATTAAATAAATCAATCCTTAAAATCAAGTCAAAACAAAGGCATAAAAAGGTTGATGAAAAAACGAAAAAAGGTCAACAAACTAAATTATATATTTTATTGATAACACTTGCTTTTGCAGGTTTTGTTGGCGTAATCGTTTACAATATGAACAAACCTGTTCCTATAAATGAAGAAATAGAAGTTAATGAAACGGAAGTGCCAGATTATGAAATGGTATTTGTAGAAGGTGGAACTTTTTCGATGGGCAAAAAAGGAGAAGCGGATCAAGAACCTGTTCATAATGTCAATTTAACCTCTTTTTATATGGGGAAATATGAAGTTACTGTCGAACAGTTTGATTTATATTGTAAAGAACAAAATATTGACTTTTTTAATGTACCTTTTGGAAGAGGAAAATTACCAATGACAAAAGTATCATGGATAAATGCCTTAGAATATGCAAATTGGTTGAGTAGAAAAGATGGTTTTAGTGCTGTTTATATCATCATTGACGAATATGAAGTAATGATAGATGAAAACGCAGATGGTTATCGGCTTCCAACCGAGTGTCAATGGGAATTTGCAGCAAGAGGCGGAAATAAATCTAACAAATATTTATATTCTGGTAATCACTATATTAATCAAGTAAGTTGGTATTCTGATAATTCTGGAAATAAATCACACGATGTTGGTACAAAACAAGCGAATGAATTAGGAATCCACGATATGTCTGGAAATGTTTGGGAATGGTGCTGGGATTGGTACGGAGAACGTGCTTATGGTTATCACGAAAAAACAAATCCACAAGGAATGATTAGCGGACGTTACAAATGTGTTCGAGGCGGTTCTTGGTATACACCAGATTATTATTTGCAATCAAAATACCGTTCGACAGCAATGCCATTATCTAAAGACCCAGATTTAGGATTTAGATTAATAAGAATGGAATAAGATTATCGAGATATAATTATTTCTTTTACAAATTGAGAATAGAATTTAAATAGAACCAAATATGAAAAAATTAATACTTATTTGCCTATTGGCAACAAGCACTTATCTTACTAATGCTCAAACGATTGTATCAGTTGAACATTTAGATAGTTATACACAGGGAGAATTGGTTACTGCATTTTTTGGAGTCGCATTTGAAAATGGTGTAGAAGAATATAAAGTCGTGTATAATACTTCTGATATAAATGGAAATACAACAATTGCTTCGGGTGCAATGTATATTCCTCATGGTTGTAGTAACTTTCCGATGGGTGTATATCAGCATGGAACTGTATTTGACCCAGAATCTGTTCCTTCAAGAGGACAAGAACCTATTGGTTTGGCTTTAGCTGGATTTGGTTATGCAACTGTTGCTCCAGATTATTTAGGCTTAGGTGATAATCCTTCTAATATTCATCCATATTTACATGCAGAATCTCAAGCGACAGTTGCGACTGACTTAATTCGAGCTGCTCGAACATATATCGCAGATAGTCTTGGTTTAGCTCATAATGGTGAATTATTTTTGACAGGTTATTCACAAGGTGGACATGCAGCTATGGGTTTACATAAATATATTGAAGACAATAATTTATTAAGTGAATTTAATGTCGTTGCTTCTGCACCACTTTCTGGACCGTATGATTTGGCAGGTGTACAAACTGCTTTACCAACCGATTCAACTTATTCTGTACCAGCATATTTGCCTTATTTAGTGGAATCTATGCAATTAGCATATGGAAATATTTATACGAATAAAAGTGAAATATATCAGGCGAATTATATTAGCATAATGGATTCGTACACAAATGGTACAAGTACAATGGCTCAAATTTCAAATTCATTTCCAAGTAATGTTTATGACTTTATGGAGCCAGCATTTTTAGATGCTTTTAATGCAGATACAATTGCACCATATACTACGCCTTTTAGAATTGCATTATCGCAAAATGCTAATTTTGATTGGACCCCAACTCGACCAATTCGTATGGTTTACTGTACTGCTGACGAACAAGTTTATTTTCAAAATGCTTTGAATGCTGAAGCTGCTATGAATGCGAATGGCGCAGCGGATGTTCAAGCTGTTTTAGGATTAGCTGGCGGAACTCACGGAAGTTGCTTCTTCCCTGCCCTTCTTTACGGTTTGAATTATTTTAATGGTTTAAAAACAGATTGTGTCGCTTTTCCAACTTCAACTAATTCTATAGATTATAGCGAAGCGATTAGTATTTCACCAAATCCATCAAATGGATTGATTCAATTAGATTTATCTGATTTACCAGTATCAGAAGCTTTAAATGTTCAATTGTTTAATCTTTCAGGTCAATTGATTGAAACGACATCAACAGTTCGTAATGCTTCAATAACTTTAGATTATAGCTATTTATCAAAAGGAATGTATATTCTAAAATTAGAAAATAAAGAAATTAGAGTTCAGAGAAAAATTGTAATTCAATAAGTTTAAAATTAAGCAAGGAAGTAATCTTAGATTACTTCCTTGCCTTAGTCAATTAGTCTGGTGAATCAGAATCATCACTGTTTGAGTTAGAATTTGAATTACCTAAAGTTAATCGTTTTACTTCTTCAAATTTTTGCGCTACCTTATTGATATGATTTATCATTTTATCATTTTCTTTAAGAGACATAGTATATTCTTTATAATCAGAACGATTTCCACTATTAGCCTTTTGCCATATACATTCTCCTCCGTTAATACAATAAATTCCAATCCAACTATTTGTATAATCTACTCGTACTTCTACATCTTCCAAATAAGCATAATTAGTCCCAAAACTATTTGACCAAACCAATTGCTTTTTATAATTATCAATACTGAACTTAGTATCGTAATCATTATATTTATCAAACTGTTTATTGATATAAATTAAATGCTCTGCAATACTTCCATTATTTCCTTCCGATTCATTATTACTTGAAATTGAATTATTACCATTTTCAATAATAACTCTAAATGAATTAATCACTTTCTTAGCATCTAAAGCATTATTCAGATATTCATAAGTTTTAACCGTATTACTTTCGAAATTCGTACAAGATTCTATGATTGATTTATCTTCATTAATAAAATACCAACCATTTCCATACTTTCCTTCTCTTTCATAATATGTAATTGATAAGCCAGAATTAAGCGGAATAAAGACAGAACAGTTTTTAGTTTCACCAATAATAGCATTTTGACTAAAATCAAATCGCCACTTATTAGTATATTCTGAACTTCTTCTGAAAATCGCATTGATATTACTAATTTCAGCTGCAATATCAATTTTAGTCGAATTATTCGAAACATTATTAGAAATCCCTAAAAGTTCATTTCTAATCTCTGAAAACTTATCAAGAACTGTATTAATATGAGGAATTAACTCATTATCTTCCCTCAATCCCATTGTATAATCATTGTATTTTTCGGCTTTTAAAGTTCCATCTTTTTCATAATTTCTAATACATTTATCTTCAGAATTAATACAAAATATCCCAATATTATTTCCTTTAGTTCTTATTTCTACATCTTCAAATTTTGCTTTTAAAACACCGAATTTATCTTCGCAAATTATTTCTTTATTATATTCATCAATTCTAAAAGACGTTTGATATTTGTTGTATTTACTAAATTGTTCATTAATATATTTTAAGTTTGAAGAAATACTTTGTCCAAAAGTTAATAATGGGAATAGTAATAAACCAATAAAAAGTAAGTTTGATAATTTGCTCATTTTATAATTTGTTTTTTGTTAATAAATTCATTTTGAGTACTCAAGAATAATAAATATTTGACTAAGTTATTTATTCATCACAAAGGAAAATAGAGATTTGAAAAAAGTAAAGTTATTTTTTATGTTAATAACTCAATCAATACAATTTTTCAAGTCCTTTTCCCTACCCTATTTTTATATTATATTGCACAATATTATAATTATTCATCTACTTTTAATAATGAAAAAAATACCATATTGGAAAAAGTTACTTAGCTACATCTATGAATTTCATATTGAAACTGTAGGTAGTAACGTCAATGAAGTTTTACATGTTTCATATAGTCGAGGCAGATTTCAACTTTCTACTCAAAATGCAATCTATTCTTTTGGTGACTTATATACAAATTTCTATTACGCTTTTGAGAGATTAGATTTGGATAAAACACCTATAAGAGAAGTTTTAATTTTGGGTTTTGGACTTGGAAGTATTCCAATGATGTTAGAACAAAATTTCAATCAAAAATACAGTTATACTGGAATAGAGTTGGATGAAGAAGTCGTCTATTTAGCTAATAAATATGTGACAAATGAATTAGACTCTTCGATTGAAATGATTTGTACAGATGCACTTATTTTTTTAGAATTAAATGATGAAAAATATGATATGATTTGTGTCGACTTATTCTTAGATGATGTTATTCCAGACCAATTTCAACAACAAGATTTCTTGTATAAAATAAAAAGTAAACTTACTGATAATGGAATATTATTATACAATCGTTTAGCCTTAACCGAAAAAGATAAATTAGACAGTACAGATTTCTATGAAAATCAATTTTTACCAGTTTTTCCTAATGGTCGATATTTAGATGTAGATGGAAATTGGATGTTTATTAATACAGGAATATAAAAAATCGTTATGGATAATATACAAAATCTACCTAAAACACCTAAAAAAGAATGGTTGAAATCAACTATGTCAGTAAAAGATAACATTCTTGAGTTTGTACAAAAATTGACCGAAACTCATGGCGATACTTTTGAAATTGACTTAGCATATATGAAGCTATATGTTAGTTCTAATCCTGATTTTATAAAACATGTTTTACAAACAAATCAGAAAAACTATATTAAAAGTAAGGCTTATGAAGTCATGAAAATGGGTTTAGGAGATGGTTTAGTAACCAGTTCTGGTGATTATTGGAGAAAACAAAGGAGATTATCCCAACCAGTTTTTTATAAAAAGAATCTTGAGAATCTCTTTAAAGATATGGGTCGTTCTACTGTAGAATTTCTGAATCATTTAGAAACAAAACGAGGAACAAGTATTGATATTTCTAAAGAAATGATGAAAATCACGGCTACAATAGTTTTACGGTCTTTATTTACTGTAGAACAAAGTGATGCCTTAGATGAAATTTATCATTCTATGGATTCTATGCAAGCTCATTTAATAAAACATATTCAAAGTCCGTTAACCAGATTTTGGTTATATCTGAATGGAGAACATAGAGACTTCAAACAAGATATGAAAGTCATGGATAAATTGATTTATGACATGATTAATGAACGCCGAAATAGTAATACAAGAAAAGCTGATTTATTACAAATGTTAATGGATGTAGAAGATGCTGATACAGGAGAAAAAATGACCGATATACAACTGCGAGATGAATTAATAACACTATTCTCCGCTGGTCACGAAACTTCTGCAAATGCTTTGGCTTGGACAATTTATTCTATCTCTCAACAGCCTGAAATTATTGATAAAATTAGAGCAGAAGTCAATCACATTTGTCCAAATGATGAAATGCCAACATTTGAGCAATTACGATTATTAAAATATACAGAACAAGTCATCAATGAAGGAATGCGACTTTATCCTCCAGCCTGGGTTATTGGTCGTCGTGCTATAAAAGATGATATTGTTAATGGTTATTCTGTTAAAAAAGGAGTTAATATTTTATTAGAAATAATGTTAATGCATCGTTCACCAGATTTGTGGGACAATCCTGAAGCATTTATACCTGAAAGATTTGAAGCAGAAAAAATGAAAACTTACCACAAAAATCAGTTTATGCCATTTGGTGCTGGTCCAAGAATGTGTATTGGTAATCATTTTGCGATGATGGAAATGCAATTGATATTGGCAACAATCATAAAACGGTTCGATTTTACTTTAGACGAAAATCACAAAATTGAATTAGAACCTTTGATAACACTTCGTTCTAAAAACGGAATTAGAGTGAATATAAAATAAAGAAACCGCTTGTTTTAACAACAAGCGGTTGAAGATATAGCGTCCTAAACTATTATCTGAGCAACTATTATTCTTAATAAATAAGTAGAACTAACACGTTCAACTTATATTAGCTGTAAGGGAAGGACTCGAACCTTCAAAAGGTAGTTAGCTTTATTTCGATGTATATTCGCAATCTAATGATGTTGAACAAACATCGAAATAAAATTTATCCCAAATTCCTCGCCCTCGAGACAAGAGGGTGCGGCTGCCAAATTTCGCCACCTTACAATTTTCACTATCCCATTTTTCAATGTGTCGTAAATTGAAAAGTCAATTTACTTTCGCTGTAAGGGAAGGACTCGAACCTTCAAAAGGTAGTTAGCTATATCTCGATATTTGTCCTAAGTCATTCAACTTTTGAACAGACATCGAAATTAAGTTTATCCCAAATTCCTCGCCCTCGAGACAAGAGGGTGCGGCTGCCAAATTTCGCC
>CAZEOC010000087.1:8219-11671 GCA_964513525.1 uncultured Saprospiraceae bacterium
ACCTTACAATTTTTATTATTTCATTTTTTAATGATAATACTTAACAACCTTTGTAATTAAGTACATTGCAAATATACAATCAAATCAATTTATTTTGCAAATATTTCAATGAATTAAATTAATTAATACAATTTTATCAATATTTCCGCCAAAAACATACCATTATGACAAAATCGAGCTTAAAATAAAGAGTATGATTATTAATTTCATAATAAAAGAAACATTATTCTTTCAATCAACTAATTTTATCAAGAATAAAATAAAAAATCAATAAAAATTTACTATTAATTCCGCAAAAAATACATCAGACGAATTTTTATTTTGCTAATAAAAAAATAAGAAGCTTATTATACAGAATGTCAAGAAAATTGCCCCCAAATTATTCAATTCTTAGTTAAAAAGAAATTTATTTCAAGAATACGTCAAAGCTATATTATTTAGCATCTTAATAGATATATTCCCAACCAAGATGTAGAAAAGGAACGTTATACTAAAAAAACATAAAGTAATTATAATCATGAAAAAGCAACTATTAATATTGATTTGTACTTTTTTAATGCTACAAAATATTTTTGCTCAAGGATTTTTCACACCAATAGAACCTGTCAATAATGTCATTGGTGATATTTCATATATTCAACAATACGGTGAAAGCCCTCATTTCTTAACTCCAGATAAAATTCGTATTCAAACACATTTGAAATATGTGGAAGATAAATTAAGACAAGTCAATACTTCACACCTTAATCAAGAACAACAAGAAAATCGTTCTGAGATTTTAGATATATTAAATCAATATTGGCAAAAAGGTGAATTTCCACAAAACGATTATTTTGAAAACCGCAAATCAGTATTTATAGATAGAAATAATACACATTGTGCTGTCGGTTATTTATTAAAGGAAACTGCTGGAGAAACGATTGCGAAACAAGTGAATTCTGTCTATCAGTTTGCTTCTATATATGAAATGCGTTTACAAGCATTAGCAGATTGGGTAATAAAATCAGGATTGACGATAGACGAATGTGCGATGATTCAGCCAACTTATGGTGGTTTCATTCGACCTCAACCTGTAAGGAATAGACCAGGTATGTTTGCGATGGAAGTACATTCAATGAAAATTGAAACAACAATCAAGGAAACTGCAGCAACTACAACATTAGAACAAGTTTTTTATAATCCTTCCAATAATCAATTACAAGGCTTTTATTATTTTCCAATTCCTAAAAATGCTTCTATTGATAAATTCTCAATGTTTATTAATGGAAAAGAAACAGAAGGCGAAGTTTTAGATGCAGCAAAAGCTCGTCAAATTTACGAATCAATTGTTCGTCGTTCGCTTGACCCAGCGTTATTAGAATATTACAATCAATCACTTTTTAGAGTAAAAATCTTTCCTATTCAGCCAAGAAGTGAGCAAAAAGTCAAATTGACTTATTCAGAAACTTTAAATCGAGAAAGTGGAACGGTTGAATATACTTTCCCTTTTGGTACTGTTGAAAATACAGCAACTAAGAAAATCGACGATTTCAGTTTCAAAATAAATGTTGAAACAAATTCAAAATTAAAGAATATTTATACGCCAACACATGAAGCAGAAATAATTAGAAAAGGCGATAATCAGGCAACTGTGGGTTTTGAAGGTGAAGCTTTAACTGATGCCGTGAATTTCAAATTGTATTTTAATGCCGACGATTCCAAAATCGGAATGTCTGTTTTATCTTATAAAGAAGCTTCAAAAGATGGATTTTTTATGTTGAATTTAAGTCCAGGAATTGGAGATGATGATGAAATTATTGAAAAAGATATCACTTTCGTCGTTGATGTTTCGGGAAGTATGGCTGGAGAAAAAATGGAACAAGCAAAAAAAGCATTAACTTTTTGCATAGCGAATTTAGATAAAAAAGACCGTTTTAATATTGTTCGCTTTTCTACCGAAGCAAATCGTTTATATGATAAAATGAGTTTTGCGGATAAGTCTCATTTAGAAGAAGCGAAGGCTTTCATTGATAAATTAAAACCTATCGGCGGTACAAATATTGATGAAGCGCTAAACTTAGCATTAACAATGGAAACGGACAAAAATCGACCTTACTTTGTTATTTTCTTAACAGATGGGAAACCAACTATTGGAGAAACAAGTGTAGAACAATTATTAGGTAAAGTAAAAAATTACAATACTAAAAATACACGAATTTTCACTTTCGGAATTGGTACTAAATTGAATACAAAACTACTCGACCAACTTACAGAAATGACAAAAGCTTATCGAACTTATGTTTTACCAGAAGAAGATATTGAAATTAAAGTATCTGATTTTTATACAAAAGTTGCTTCTCCGATATTAACAGATATTGAAATTGTATTTGATAAAAAGTTTAAGGTTTCCGCTTTACAACCTAAAGGTTTAGCCGATATTTTCAAAGGTTCAAGTTTAACATTATTAGGACGATATGAAGGAAGTGGAGACGGAAAAATAAAAGTAAAAGGTAAAATAAATGGTAAGGAAAAAGTGTATACTTATGACATTAGTTTACCCAAAAAGTCAACCAATAATGACTTTGTATCTTCGCTTTGGGCAGCAAGTACCGTTGGATATTTAATGGACCAAATTCGACTGAATGGAGAAAATAAGGAATTGATTGAGGAAGTCGTTCGCTTATCTAAAAAATATGGAATCATTACACCTTATACGAGTTATCTGATTTTGGAAGATGAGGCAGTTAGTATGCGTACTAATCAGATTGAAAGTAGAAATCAATTATTAAATAGTAGAGTTCAGACAGAATCTGTAACTGTTACTTCTACAAAACCTCAAGTATTAGAAGAGATTGCCATTACTTATGATTCTGGAATGAGAAAAGAAAGTGGCGATGTAAGTGTAGCCGCAAGTACAAGTAATCAAAAATTGAAACGGTCAAAACGAGTATCTAAAATTCGAGAACAAGAAGAGTCATTGGAATACACTACAGTAACTGGTAAAACTCAGAATTTAGCTGCCGATATTAGAAATGTAAATGGTCGTGCTTTTTATCAAAACAACGGAGAATGGGTTGATGCTAATATTCCATTAAACGATAAAAAGAATAAAAATAGAAATATCAATCGTGTTCAATTTAACTCTAAAAAGTATTTTACTTTAATTAAAAATAATCCAGAAGTTGTCGATTATTTAGCATTAGGTAAGAATGTTCGATTTGAGTTGAATGAAGAGATTATTGAAGTCTATGAATAGTTAATAGACTTTATTTTATCTGTTTGACTTCGTCATTCATAAGCTTTCTAAAATAGTAATTTCAAAAGGCACAGAAGTTTCAGAAAAGAATATTTCAAACATTCTTTTCTGAAAATTTCAATGCCTTTTTGTTATTTGAATCATCTGAATGAAAATTATTAATTATTTTTCTATGCCTTTAGCTAAGTGCTTGGACAAAATTAATTAGACTTTTATA
>CAZEOC010000088.1:0-11653 GCA_964513525.1 uncultured Saprospiraceae bacterium
CTAAAAATAGACGGCGTTTAAAAAGTCGAACTTATTCTTTGCACTTCACTAATCTAATTCCTTGATTTAATAATACTAAACTCTCTTATCGGTCGGTGAGCGCTATCATTGGCGAAAGCCATTTTATTTTCCCGTAAAAAAGTGCTTAAACATTTATAATCATTCGCTGTTTTTAAAAACATGAAAAAGCAATATATATTCACGATTTTTTTTGCGTTTATGACGGTTTTAGCCTTTGGTCAGATAAGTGATTTGACGGAGTTCAACGAATTACGACTTAATACAAATACAAACGGCTTGACAATTTTAGGAACTTGGGCTTTAGGAAATATTGTAGTTGGTTCAATCATGGCAAGTCAAACAGAAGGCGAAGCAAAGTATTTTCATCAAATGAATATTGGTTGGGGAGCAGTGAATGCGGCAATTGCAGGATTTGGATATTATTCAGCCATGAATTCTGATGCTTCTGCTTTTACTTTATTTGAAACGATTCACGAACAGCATCAAATGCAAAAAATATTGATGTTGAATATCGGTTTAGATGCAGCTTATATGCTTGGTGGAGCGTATCTAATAGAACGGGCAAAAACAGATTTGGATAATCAACTTAGATATAGAGGTTTTGGAAAATCAATAATTATGCAAGGCGCATTTTTGTTTGTATTTGATATTGGATTTTTTGCTGTTCATAGTATGAACAACTCCAAATTAGCGCCTTTTATTGATGGTTTATCGTTCACAGGGAATGGTTTACACTGGGTTTATAATTTTTAATTAGGATTATAAGATTGATAATCTTTTAGAATCATTTTATAAATTTATTAAATATTTTAAAACTCGAACGATTTACTTTAAATTACAATTGGATTAGTGTAGCTTTGTCGGCTGTCCGAAAAAAGTAATTAAACGAAAAAAATGATTAGAGAAAAAAATGATTTGCCTTTAAAAGCTGTTTTGAAACAGTTTGCAAATAGTCGAAAATTCAAAGCGAAATTAACTAAAACTAAAGTGGTTTCACTTTGGGGAAGTATTATGGGACCAACAATCGCACAATATACTAAGCAAATAGATTTGGTAAGAGGTACTTTATACATTACAATAGAATCTGCTGCTTTGCGTCAAGAGTTGAGCTATGGAAAGTCAAAAATTCAGAAGATTATCAATGAAGAGTTAGGAGAAAATGCAATTAGTGAAGTAATTATTCGATAATTCTTCAAAATTGAATTACCAATTTCGTGACGGTCAATATTTCTATCTTAAATTTAATCAATATTCATTTTGTACGTATTACGTTCTTAAACCATTGATAAACAAGACTATTTAATTAATATATTTCTGAATGTGTCATTTTGACAATTAGCATATCTCAAAATCTGTGATTCCAACAACTCTTTGAAGTTGCATCAAGCAAGTCAAAGGTCTGTCAAACTCATGATGGAAACATTAATTTAACTTATCATACATCAATAAAGTCATAGTTGTAATTATATTTGTTGCATCACAAGTAATTAAAAATATTTATTTGTGTTTATTTGGTGATGAAAATAAATCATTGTTAATCGTTTATTTTCACCACTCAATATTTTATCGTAGCAAAAAAAACAAAACAAATAACTACTGTGAAATTATCTAAAAGAGTGAAATTGTTTATAGCAGGTGCAACAGTAGCAACTGCAACTACAATTTTGATTTGGCAACAACCATTCAAAAATGTAAAAGTAGAAAATACGGCGGCTATTTCTACTGTAGAAAAAACAGAGAATGTTTTTTCTAATCCTATTCCAACCTTCCAACCTACCTTGAAGTATGGTTTTATTTTGGATAACTATCATGTAACTGAAAGTACATTAGAAAAAAATGAATTTTTAGGAGATATTCTTCAAAGACATCAAGTTGCGTATACGCAAGTAGATAGATTAGCGAAGAAATCAGTTGATATTTTTGACGTTCGCAAAATGCGAGTTGGGAAACCATATTTATTATTAGCAGACGATGAAAATTCACCAGCTAAATATATGGTTTATGAACCATCACCTTTTCGTTATATTGTATATGATTTGACAGGTGAAACTGATGTGAAAATTGTAGAACGGGAAGTTGATATTGCAATGAAAGCAAATTCTGGAACAGTGACTTCTTCTCTTTGGAATGCGATTGTTGGAAATGATATGAGTTATGAAATTGCAGCTAAAATGGAAGCAGCTTTAGCTTGGCAAGTTGATTTTCATCATATTCAAAAAGGAGATTGCTTCAAATTGATTTATGAAGAACAATATATTGATGGAAAAGCTGTGGGAATTGGAAATATTCAAGCGGCTTATTTCAAAAATGGAAATAAAGAATTTAACGCATTCTATTTTGAAGATGAGAAATATACAGGTTTCTTTGATGAGGAAGGAAGACCAATGAAAAAAGCATTTTTGAAATCTCCTGTAAACTTTGCAAGAATTTCATCTGCATATAATTTGAAACGTTTCCATCCTGTTTTACGTCGAGTAAAAGCACATTTAGGAACGGATTATGCAGCACCTTACGGAACGCCAATTTTGGCTGTAGCTTCTGGAACGGTTACTAAAGCATCAAGAACTCGAGGAAATGGAAATTATGTAAAAATTCGCCACGATAAAACTTATGAAACACAGTATTTACACATGCAAAAATTTGCAAAAGGAATGCGTAAAGGTGTTCAAGTTAAACAAGGTGAAGTAATTGGTTATGTTGGTGCTACTGGTTTAGCAACTGGACCTCATGTTTGTTTCCGCTTCTGGAAAAATGGAAAACAAGTCGATCATCGTAAAGAAAATTTACCGCCACCAGATCCAATGGTTGGTGAAAGTTTTGAAAATTTCAAAGTCATTCAAGCAGATTTAGCTGTGAAATTAGCTAAAGTTCAGTTCTCATCAGAAGATGAAGATGGAGTACAATCTAAAGCAGAAAGTAAAGTAATTGATCCTTGATTGAAAAATCAGAAGCGAGAACGCCTTATGGCTGTCAAAATGCTTCGCTGTTAGAAAATAGAAAAGGCTTTAACGAAAATTTCGTTAAAGCCTTTTTTGATGTTTTTTACTCACTAAAGTAGATAGTCTGATAGTCTGATAGTCGAAGACGTTCTGACAGCAAAGCGGTCTGACTTCTGGCTTCTGACTAAAACGGTAAATCATCATTAAATGCACTTCCCGCATCAGCTGGTGGAATATCGCTTGCGGATGGAAAACCGTCTGCTGGTGAAGCTGGTGGCGGAGTTTGTTGTGTATTTCCTCCTGCTTTTTCTAAACGCCAAGCTTGTAGATTTGTGAAATAAATCGTTTCACTACCTTTATTATAAGGTTTTCCACGAAGATTGAAAGATACTTTTAGTGATTCTCCTTCTGAATAAGGATCTAATAAATCACAACGATCTTGAATCAATTGAAACTTGATAAATTGTGAATAAGCACCATCTTCTATCTCTACTACAAATTCTCTCTTCTGAAAACGTTCTGAAATCTGTTGTGTATTTCCCTTAACGTGTAATTTTCCCGTTACTTCGAATGCCATATTTTTTGTATTAATTATTTTTTAATTTGATTGGCAAAAGTAATGTTTTAGTATGGTAATCACAAAAAAACTCATTGGTTGAATTTAGGAGAAAATATTTCTAATCTAAGACTAATCCATGTTTGAAAGTGATACCAATATTAAATGCGAAAATCCTTTTGTTAATAAAATCATATTTAATAGAACGAATGAGCGATTAATCAAAAAATGAATTTTTTTGGTATGTTTTTAGGAAAGTTAAAGGCAAAAAGACAAGTCATAAAGTTATTGTACTTAATAGAAATAAAAACGGCAATTCGGCTAATAAATAAAGCCAAATCACCGTTCAAAATTCGTTGATAAAATATAACGTAATAACCTAACCTACTTCAACGAATTATATCTTTAAAATTGATTATTGTAAACCTAAAAATAAAAGGAATATGAGATTAAACGATTCTATTTTGCTTATGTTGTTTGTTGGATTATCTTTTTTGATGACTTCATGTGATGCGCTTAAATATGCAAATACAGGTTCTAGTTCAAACTCAACAAAAATAGCAAAACCTAAACCGAGTCCGAGTTCAAAACCGAAACCGATTGTAAAGTCGAATACAAAAATAAAAGATGCAGAAACATTAAAACGAAATGATATTGCAACTTATAGTAAAAACTATATTGGCGTAAAATATAAATACGCTGGAAAAGACCCCAAAGGTTTTGATTGTTCTGGTTTCACAAGTTATGTTATGGCAAAGCATGATGTGGTCATTTCTTCAAGTTCAAAAGCACAAGCGATTCAAGGAAATGCAGTTCCAATTAATAAAGTCAAACCAGGTGATTTAATATTTTTCGGAAAATCTGGTGGAACGGTTAGCCATGTGGCTTTAGTTGTTGCAAATGAAAGTGATGGTGTATATGTCATTCACAGTACTTCATCAAAAGGAGTGATGGTTCAAAATATTACAAAGTCGTCTTATTGGAAACCAAAAATTCTATTTGCAAGAGATGTTTTGAGTGAGTAAAACAATAAAGTTTTTAAATTAAAATAGGTCAGTAATTATTAATTACTGACCTATTTTAATTTAAAAACCAATCATCGAGCGGTTTTGTTTTGTAATGGTTTTTTGTAAAAACGCGTTGCTTTTGTCGTTCGATAATTAATTTTGCAATACCGATATTTGGAGGTAATTCTGCTGCGGGCGACATTGCTAAAGCAACTTTTTTCTCTGAAACGTCTAAACGATAAAGATTGCTCATCAAGATTTCTGATTTATATTTCAACATATCTGTTACATGATTTGCTAAGGCAGTGAGTAAATCTTCTTCTGTTAGAAACTCATTTTCCCTTGGCATATATTCAAAATCTTGTTGAATCAAATCAGCCGTTTCCTGTATATTATTTTTGTTAGACATTATCGTTTATTCTAAAATTTATAAATTGGTAGGAATTGTAAAGTAAAAATTAGCACCTTTATTTAGTCCATCAGATTCTACCCAAATTTCTCCCTTATGTCTTTCTATAATTTTCTTACAAATAGATAAACCTAAGCCTGAACCTTCATATTCTGATTGAGTGTGCAATCTTTGAAATAATGAAAATATACGTTCAAAAAACTCTTCTTCTATTCCAATTCCATTATCGCTTATTTTAAAGGTAACAAAATCTTTTTCTGTTTGTATAGCCGAAATGTTTATAACCGTTTTTTCATCTTTTTGATTGAATTTTATAGCATTAGAAATCAAGTTCTGAAATACCTGAGTCATTTGTAAAAAATTGACTTTCAGTTCAGGTAAATTTTTATAATTAATAATCGTCCCTGTTTCTTCAATTAATAATTGAAGATTGAATTTAACGGTGTCAATTACTAAATCGAATTCAGTTTCTTCAAAATGAATCTCTCTTTTTACCGCACGAGAATAGATTAATAAATCATCAATCAATGCACCAAATTGTTTAACTCCAGATAAAATAAATCCTAAATATTCGAACGATTCCTCATTAATATCATCTCCAAAACTATGTTTTAATAATTGTGCGAAACTGTTGATATTTCTAAGCGGAGCTTTTAAATCATGTGAAATTACATAAGCAAATTGTTCCAAATCTTCATTAGAGCGTTTGAGTTCAACGGCTTGTTCTGCAATCCTTTGTTCTGCTAATTTTCGTTCCTCTATTTCTTTTAATAATCTTTCATTTTGTCTCAAATGATAATTAATTAAACCAGCTTTTTGTATTAATAATCTTAATGAATCATGCTGATTTTGAGGAATAAGGTTTTGAGAAATATCTGTATTAGAATAACTAATGATAAATATGCCCGAATAACCTAAATCTGACCGATTTACTTCGCAGATTAATGCATTATCCAGTTTTAAGGAAGTAAAAAAAGATTTTAATATTGGTGAATCATTTAGTTCAAAAATTGCTAAATGCACCAATTCTTTAGGGTAAATTCCGATAATATTTCTGGCTTCTACTTCTGTAAAACCAGTTGTCGTAAGTGCATTAACAATTTTAGTTTTGGGATTAATATCAAAAAGAAAAACATTAGATTGCTTGAATGCAGTTGCAATTGTATTGATGGTTAATTCAAAGAAGCCTAATCTATCCCTTACTTGCATTGCCGTAAGACTATACTTTTGAATTGCATTTAGAATTTCTAATTGCTTTTCAAGAGATAAAATTTGATTTGGTGTAGTTGTATCTGTCAAGACGTTATTCTTTTCGGATAAATTAAAATACAAAATTAGCTATTTATTAATTAATAAAATAAAAAAGGCATTTTGGTTTATACAAAATGCCTTTTGGTTCGCTGATTTAGTTAGTTTTAGCTTCGAGTTGTTTTAAGATAGATTTAATAATTGCCTTAAATTTAGCATCATTATTTAAATTATCTAAAGCGTCTGAAAACTCGTCTGACAAACTCAACTCACTAAAGTTTTCATCTACCTCTTTTAATAGTTTTAATTCTACAAAAGCTTGTTTTGTGAATTCTTTTTTATCGACTTCAGCGTTTCCTAATATTTCTTTTAATAAAGCTTTAGAACTACAAAATATTAATCGTTTGGTATTTCGTTCTGCTATTTTTGTATTCTTTTGTTCGTAAGCAGTCGTTAACATTAAAGTTAATTTTGTAGATAACTTTTTATCAATTTCTGCTATTAAATCACTCAATAATTCAAAAGCTTTTTGAAATTTCGACCAATTTTTAGTTTCTATAGCTTTTAACATTTCTGGATAAACTTTCTCTGGTTCTATCACCAAATTCTCTCTTGCATCTCCTATTAATAAAGGCATTTTTTTCATTTTGATTAATAATGAATCAAATATATAATATTTTTTATAATATTTAAAACATTGTTTGTTAATAGTTAGTAACTATTTTAAATAAAAAAGCACCTGATTTAGAATGTTCTAAATCAGGTGCTTTTTCACTGGAATATAGACTTTTAATTCTAAAAGAAAATTCCTAAACGAACGGTTAATCTGTTCAAGTTTTGTTTAGAATCTTCCTTTGTTACACCGTCATTCAAAACACCATTATCTTTAATGACATCAACGATAGAACTTTGAAAAGCTAAACCACCAATTACAGTAATATCGCCTAAATTGTATTCTGCACCAGCTCCTAATCCCCAAGTTAATGATAATGGAACGGTACTTCCTAAGATATTTTCATCTTCAAAAGTATCAATATCTGCTCTTCCTTGAATCGGAAATGCAAGTCCGAAAGCAGGTAATTGTACATAATAACCCAAATCTCCAGTTCCGCCACGTAATTTCACAGAAATTGGAATTTCAATATATTGTAAACCAAAATCAACTGTTGTACCGTTTGCGATACTGTCTAAACCTGCACTTAATTCTGAATCTGGAAATAAATTTCCGCCAGTGCTGTAAGTTAAACCGCCACCTTGATTCGTCATAAATGTTACGCCTGACGAAATAGAATATTTATTATCTGCATCAAAAAAGTAATCTCCTAAAAGTCCTAATTCTAAACCTAAATTAGTTCCGCTTCCTTCAATAGATGGCGTATTTGTATTCATCCATGAGAAAGTAGGACTTACTTGTACACCTAAACGAAATTCTTGTGCTAATAAAGTTGAAAAACTCATTGCAGTAAATAAAACAAGTGTAATGATTTGTTTCATGTTTTTTATTTTTATGGTTTAATGTAATTGTTGAATATTTTTGTACGTTGTAACTACAACTATTCAACAAAGAAAATTAATTATTATCAAAAATAAGAATTTTAAATACATGCGTAATATAGTAATTGGAATTGGTTTAATAATATGCTTAGTGACGATTTTTAGCTGTCAAGGTAACGAAAAGAAGTTTATACCTGATGTTTCAGCTGTCGTTGTAGATGTAAAAGTAAAACGTTTTGAACATGATTTGTTTAAATTAGACACAAATAATATTTATGAAAGTATTTCTGCATTAGAAACTCAATATCCAGAGTTTAATAATATTTATTTTGCAGGAATTATGAATTTTAAGCGAGATTTTCAAGATACTTCCTTGCAATATGCTTCAATGGTTCCACCTTTTATTAATTATCCATCTGTTCAACAATTATACGATACTTGTCAGTTAGTTTATGGTGATTTTTCATTAGTAGAAGCGGAATTAGAAAAAGCATTTAAATTTTATAAATATTATTTCCCGAAAAATAAAACCCCAAACATAACCACTTTTATTTCTGAATATGGCGTTGGTGTTGGTACAATAGGTGCAGAAGAATTAATTATTGGATTAGATATGTTTTTAGGAAAAGATTATCCTCCATATTATTATCCGCCAGTTCAGTTACCTAATTATGTAACTCGGACAATGAATCGAGAACATATTGTACCAAAAGCAATGGAAGCTTTGGCTGGTGAAATCGTAGGACAAACACAAGGAAACCGATTAATCGACCTTATGATTAATAATGGAAAACGTCTGTATTTATTAGATTTATTTCAACCACATATTTCTGATTCAATTCGCTTAGGATATACTTCCGCTCAAGTTGATTGGCTAAAAGATAATGAAGGAGAAATGTGGAAATCTGTTTTTATTGATAATTTGTATGAAACAAAATTGAAACAAGCAGGACTTTTAGGCTTGATAGAACCTGCTCCAACTTCTCCAGGTATGCCAAACGAATCTCCAGGAAGTGCTGGAAATTGGGTTGGTTGGCAAATCGTAAAAAAATATATGGAAAACGTTCCGAATATTACGGTTGAGCAATTATTAAAAGAAAAAGATGCACAAAAAATATTAATGGCTTCAAGATATAGACCGAGATAATTAGAGTAAATGCATCAAAATAGAAGCTTGAAAAACTCAAGTTTAAACGGTTTGAAAACCGTTTCTTTAGATACAAAAAAGATAAATAGAATCTCAACTTAAGGAAAATTATATTTTGATGCATTTTCCTTTGAATTAATTAGAATTACAGAAAAAATTATAAGTTTAAACTCACTCATAATGAATACATATTGGGGAATTGATTTAGGTGGAACGAAGATAGAAGGCGTTGTTTTAAATGATGATTTCAAAGTTTTAGCGAGACTTCGTGTTCCAACGGAACAAGCAAAAGGCTATCAACATATCGTTCATCAAATTGCGAAATGTATTGATTTATTAAAAAAGGAAACGCAAAAAACGCCATCAAAAATAGGCATAGGAACTCCAGGAACGCTTGACCCAATTCTTCAAACATTAAAAAATAGTAATACCAAATGTCTAAATGGTCAACCATTAAAAGCTGATTTGGAAAAGGTTTTGGGTTTACCAATTTTTATGGCAAATGATGCGAATTGCTTTGCATTAGCGGAAGCTAAAATGGGAATTGTACCAGATATGAAACCCGATGCAGCAATTATTTTTGGTGTAATTATGGGAACAGGTTGTGGCGGCGGAATTGTTGTCAATGGAAAGGTACTCAATGGACGACAAGGAATAGCTGGAGAATGGGGACATAATGTATTGGAAGAAGGTGGAACGCCTTGTTATTGTGGAAAAGCTGGTTGTACAGAAAAAGTGATTGCTGGACCAGGATTAGAAAATTACTATTTTTCCTTGACGAAAAATAAATTGAACTTAAAGAATATTGTTGAAAATCATAGAAGAGGAACCGACGAAGCGGCAACAAAAACGATTAATAGATTGACGGAAATGTTTGCTAAAGGTATTGCTGTGGTGATTAATATTCTTGACCCCGAAGTAATTGTACTTGGTGGCGGCGTGAATAATATTGATGAAATCATTAAAGAAGGCGTTCCTAAAATTGAAAAATACTTATTTAATAATCGATTAGATACCATTTTCTTAAAACCAAAACTTGGTGATAGTGCTGGTGTATTCGGTGCTGCAATGCTTTGTGCTTAAGTGAATAATTATTAAAACGAAACTATTACTTATATCTTATTTTATTTCATAAAATGTTTATTCACCACAGAGATACACAGAGTTTATAAAATAGCTTTGCTATTTTTTGAGTAAAATACATGGTAGTGTGTTAAAGTTTATTTTCAAAACACCATTTTATCAAAGGCGAACATCTTAAAAATTGAAAACTTATTCGTTAATCAAAATAATTTAAGATGTCAAAATTTAGAAAAAAGCAAGGCAATAGCAAACCTGAAATCTCAACTGCTTCTTTGCCTGATATTATTTTCATGTTATTGTTTTTCTTTATGGTAGTAACGGTAATGAAAGAAAATCCATTAAAAGTAGAGGTAATCGTTCCGAGTGCAACAGAATTAGAAAAATTAGAACGAAAATCATTAGTCAATCACATTTATATTGGACAACCAAAAGCACAATTCATAGAAAGCTACGGAACTGCACCTCGAATTCAATTGAATGATATGTTAGCAGACAAAAGTCAAATTGCAAGTTTCATCAGGATGAATAGAGAAAATGTATCGGAAGAAGAAAGAGATTATTTGACGACTTCGCTTCGGGTAGATAAAAAGGTGACAATGGGCATTGTATCAGATGTAAAAACAGAATTGAGAAGAGTGAATCAATTAAGAGTGAATTATTCTTCTAACTTTAGAGCGAATGAACTGTAAGTGATAAACTAAAAATGATGAACTATTTGACCTACTTCTAAAAGGTGTCAAATAGTTCATCTTCTAACTTTAATCTATTTGGTCAATAACACTTTTTATTTTATCAGTGTATGCGTGTAAATACGTTGGTAAAGCATTTTGACTATTATCAATATACCAATAACGTCTATCATCACTTCCTCTTTTAATCTCCAAAAAGATGCCACCTTGGTCAGCACAATCTGGACAACCTAAAGTCGTTTCTGTTTCATCAAATAAATCTTCTGGAAAATCATCAAAAAGTGTTTCTGCAATTAAAAATTCATCATTTCCTAATTCTGGTGGACTTGTATCTATACAAGAAGAAACTGGAATCGGTATGCAAGAATCTTCATATTCATAAACGTGTTCGTCATCGACTTTAAAATATTTCAAACAATCATCTCCTTGACAAAATCCATAATATTGACCAAAGATAATGTAATCCGTAGCTACATTTTCGTCATCGTCATTACAAGAAGTAATGAAAACTGTCATTAGAATAATTAATAAAAAGAATAGTTTTTTCATTTTTAAATTGATTTTAATGTTTTAGGAAAGAAGAAGTCAATAATCTACCCATTTTACTTGTTCTTTTTCATTCAGCCTTCATGAAAAATACTCGCCGTAACTACGGCTATGTCTGCGTTTTTTACATCGTCTGAATAAAAAATAACTTCGCAAAATTTGGGTAGATTATTGATTTCTTTTTTCCTTACGTTTTTTTAGATAATTTTCAAATGCTTCTAAATTTAAAGCATTCAAACAATTCTCTAACGTCAAACTACCTTTTCTTGCTGCTAATGTTCCAAAATGAATATCGTGAATGCCAGCAGTGCTGTGTGCATCGGGATTGATGGAGATTTTTACCCCTTGATTTGTGGCATATTCTATCCAAGTCCAATCCAAATCTAAACGATACGGATTTGCATTGATTTCAATCGAAACATCGTTGGCAGCACAAGCATCTATTACTTTTTTATAATCAATCGGATAACCTTCTCTTGATAATAATAATCGGCCAGTCGGATGACCTAACATC
>CAZEOC010000089.1:0-11618 GCA_964513525.1 uncultured Saprospiraceae bacterium
TCAATTGTATAGAAGTTAAATGCATAAACATGATTAGTTTAAAGACCTGACAGGTTTTGGAAATCTGTCAGGTCTAAAAAAATGATGAATCAATTTATTTCCTATTTTCTAAACTTCTCTATGAATCAAAAATTGAGCAAAGTCATACAAAATCTGTTTCTTTTCTTCAACAATAGAAACTTGTTTAAGATGATTGTAAGCTAAATTTAAATACGCTGTTTTTTTATCATTAGCATGTTCTTTAATATTTAATTGATTGAAAATATCAGTAACTGCTTTTATTTTAGCGACTTCATCGGCAGCTTTTGTCGATAATAAAGTATTAAGTTCAGCTGCTGTTTTTTCATCTGCCAATTCTAATGATTTTAATACTAAAAATGTCTTTTTATTTTGAGCAATATCTCCACCAACTTTTTTACCGAATTTTTCAGGGTCTCCATAAGTATCTAAAATATCATCTTGCAACTGAAAGGCTATTCCGATATTTCGACCAAATTCTCCTAAGTGAAACGCATCTTGTTCTGATGCTCCACCGACTAAAGCGCCAATTCTCATTGCTCCAGCTACCAAAACAGAAGTTTTTAATTCAATCATTTTGATATATTCTGGTATTGTAACTGTTTCAGAGGTTTCAAAATCTACATCATATTGTTGTCCTTCACAAACTCCAATCGCAACTTCATTAAAAATCCTTATAACTTCTGGTAAAATAGCTGCGTCAACTTCTCTAAGATATTCATAAGCATAGATTAACATAACGTCACCAGATAGAATTCCTGTATTAACATTCCATTTGTGATGTACAGTTGTTTTTCCTCTTCTAAGCGGCGCTTCGTCCATGATATCATCATGTAGCAAAGTGAAATTATGAAATACTTCAATTGCATAAGCAGGAGCTAATGCTTTTGTCAAATCATCCGTGTATAAACCACAACTCATTAAAAGCATTAAAGGTCTAAGCCTTTTTCCGCCAATGTTTAAAATGTAATTTATTGGTTCATATAAACCGTTTGGTGACTGTGTAAAAGTATTTTCTTCAGCGTAAGCAGTATAAATTTTTGTAAGTTTTTCTAACTGATTCATATTTAAAGATGGCGTGATAAAAAGTTGAAATTTTATTATTTTAATAATTGTTGTAAAAATGATAAATAAACTTAATATTATTGTAATTGTTCGCAACAATTGAAAACAAGTAACGTAAATCTATAGTGATTTAATTTGTATTTAATAAACTGAATAAGAATACTACTAAATTTTACAATTTTTTATATGTAAAAGTGTCACTTTTTAGAATATTTTTTATATTATAAAAACAACTATATTTATACTAATAATAGTAATTAGCAACTTTGATTTTTTAGGTAAAATTAGTGACTGATTTTAATTTGTCACTGATTAATATTAATTAAAAGCTTTACATATTAGTACGTTTTATAAAAGATAATTCAATACACCTAAATTATTAGATTAAGTAATTTAATATGATGAAAAAAAATAGACCAGTTAATGTCTTGCTAATTGAAGACAATCCTGGTGATGTTAGATTAACAAAAGAAGCATTTAAAGAAGGAAAGTTATCTGTGAAGTTAGCTGTTGCTACTGACGGTGTAGAAGCTACAAATTATTTGAAAAAGATTAATGGTTTTGAAGATGTGATTACACCAGATTTAATTTTATTAGACTTGAATTTACCCAAAAAAGATGGACGTGAAGTGTTAAAAGAAATCAAAGCAGATTCAAATTTATTAAGGATACCTGTGATTGTTTTAACAACGTCAAATGCAGAACAAGATATTAACCATTGTTATAATTTACATGCTAATTGTTATATCAATAAACCCGTCGATTTTGATAAGTTTTTTGATGTAATTGAGAAGATTGAAGATTTTTGGTTAAGTACAGCTATTTTGTCTACTATGGTTAGATAATAGATTTTAAAATTAAGAAATAAGCAATTGAGATTAATATGACAAAACGTTTTAACGAGAAGGTTCAAATATTATGTATTGAGGATAATCCTGGAGACGCAAATCTTTTAAAGATTTATTTAAAATCGTCAGGAGTAAAACATCAATTAACTATAGCTGGAACATTTGCCGACGGAACGGTATATGTTGAAGAGAATAAAGTTGATTTAGTACTGTTAGATTTATCTTTACCCGATAGTCACGGTTTTAGAACCTTAACCAACTTTTCTTCACAATTTCCCAAAGTTCCTGTTATTGTAATGACAGGTTTAAATGATGATGTAATTGGAAATCAGTCGATAAAGGCTGGTGCTCAAGATTATCTTGTAAAAGGGCAATTTGATAGCAATTTATTGGGGCGTGTAATTCGATATTCATTACAAAGACATAAAGCACAGAAGAAGTTAGAACAATATGCCAAGAATCTTTCTGTAAGTGAGAAAAGATATATTGAAGCTCAGGAAATGGCACATTTCGGAAACTGGGAAATGGATATTGTTACGAATGAAATGAGATGGACAGACGAAGTTTTTAGAATCTTTGGATTTGACCCTCAAAGTATTTCTCCTATTTTATCAGATTATCTGAATTATATACATCCAGAAGATAGGAGTACAGTTGAAAATGCTTTCAATGAAGTCCTAAAAGATGGGCAACTTCGTAGAATCGATTATAAAATCATCGTGAATGGTCGTAAAATAAAATATATTACCAATCAGGTAAAAGTTTATTACGATGAAGATGAAGAAAAAACTTACTTAGTAGGTGCAATTCAAGATGTTTCTGATATTAAATTATCTCAAGATTTAATGGTTGAGAAAAATCTCTCAGAAAGAACTTCTAAGATTAAAGAAGAAATTTTACAAGATTTAGGTTTCCATATTAGAACGCCTTTATCTTCTTTAGTAAATCTTTCTTTTTTAATGGAGAATGCAGAATCGGCGGATGAAATCATGGAGCATGTAGATGGCTTAAAAGTATCTATTAATGATTTATCAGTTGCAGCAAATAACTTAATGAATTTCAGTATTCTTTTATCTGAGAAAGTAACGGTTGAAGAAAATCAATTCAAAGTTGAAGAATTACTTGAAAGAATCGAACAAGTATTTAGATTAAAAGCAGATAGAAAAGGCATTGATTTACAGTTGAAAGTATTTGATAATGTACCGGAAACATTGATTGGTGATTTGAACAAAATCAATCAGATTATCTATAATTTAATGGACAATGCAATTAAGTTTACGGAACCAAATTCAGGTGGAAAGGTAAGCCTTAAATTAGTTTGTAATGATATTAAGAGTGATGATACTCGATTATTTATCATTATTGAAGATAATGGAATTGGAATTGACGGAGATTTTGTAGAGGAACTGAAAAGTGCAGGTAAATTACTTTCTGTCAATTATGATGAAGAGAAGAAAGAAGGTTTAGGAATGGCAATCGTCAATAAGTTGACGGAGAAAATGGACGGAACGATTAAGATAGAAAGTGTAATCGGAAATGGTTCTAAATTCGCTGTTGAATTACCGATTAAAGTTGCCTTTATTAAGAAACGTCAAGGAGAAGATAAACCAACTGCTCCTTTGAAAATATTATTAATCGAAGATCACTTCTTGAATCAAATTGCAACTAAGAAAGTATTGACAACTTGGTCAGATTTTGTAAAAGTAGATATTGCAGAAAACGGATTGGTTGGCTTTGAAAAATTCAGAGAATATCGATATGACTTAGTTCTGATGGATTTACAGATGCCTGTAATGAATGGATTTGAATCAACTGAGAAAATTAGAGGAATCAATACGGATGTCCCTATAGTTGCGCTTACGGCAAATTCAAGCTCTCAAGAAGCAGAAAAAGCAAGAGCAATCGGCATGGATGAATACATGTCAAAACCTTTTAAACCTAAAGACTTATACGCTAAGATTATGAGCGTTTTATAAGAATTTAAAATATTAAAACACTTATCACAAATTTCAGAAGGCTTTCACTTATTGTGAAAGCCTTTTTTAATCTAAAAAAGCCTGTATCGAACCGAGTTCAATACAGGCTTTTCTTTATAGATTATTAATGAAATTATCTTGGAATAAGGTTAATTGTATGGCTAAGGTTTGGAGTATTGGCTTTTAAGTAAATGGCACTTACATGATTTTTATAATTTTCATTATAAATTTTGATTGCATAGGCTTTGTCATTTGGTAAACTTATAGAAAAGTTTCCTTTTGCATCACTCTCTGCAAACCAAGATTGACCATTTCTGTAAATAATGATTTTAGTTTTAATTGCGCTATTATTAACATCAACAATTTTACCTTGAACCATAGTTTCCAAAATTTCTGGTTGTTTAGTAAAAGAAGATAATAAAAATAGTAGTAGAATTAATGATAAAGGCGTACTGACAGTTTTCATTTGAAATAAATTTAAATAATTAAAAGTTTTATTTTATTAATAATTCAGGAAATACAGTGGCATGTAAAATTAGTTTATTTTAATTAATAATCAATGATTTATAGATATTATTTTTAATAATAAGTTATTTTTGTGACATGTAGTTTTTAGCATCAACTAATATGTTCTCTCCATTTTGAGCAATTGCGAAATTAAACCCTTCATGAATTGCATATGCTCCATAATTTCCTTTTTTGTCTATGGCAATATACCCAATTTGGAAGTTTTTATAATCCTGCTTTCTTACAATTCGATGTATTGCTTCTTCACAAGCTTCTTGAGGCGTCATTCCGTTTCTCATTAATTCTACAATTAAGAAACTTCCTAAGGTTTTTAAAACCGCTTCTCCTAAACCAGTCGCACAAGCACCTCCAACTTCATTATCTACAAAAAGTCCTGCACCAATAATAGGAGAATCTCCAACTCTTCCTCGCATTTTATAAGCCAAACCACTTGTTGTACAAGCTCCAGAAATATTACCAAAACTATCGATGGCAATTTGACTAATCGTATCATGGTTTTCTATATTAATGATAGGTTCGTACTTTGATTTTACCAACCATTTCTTCCAAGCTTTTTTAGACTTTTCTGTAAGTAAATTCTCTTTTTTGAATCCTTGTTCTAAAGCAAATTGTAAAGCACCTTCTCCAGCTAAAATAACGTGTGGTGTCTTTTCCATTACTTTTCGAGCTACAGAAATTGGATGTTTAATATCTTCTAAAAAACAAACAGAACCTGCATCACCTTTTTCATTCATAATACAAGCATCAAGTGTAACTTTTCCTTCTCTATCAGGTAAACCTCCGATTCCTACAGATTGACCATTTTCATCAGCTTCCGCGGTCATTACACCAGCTTCTACAGCGTCTAAAGCAGATTTTCCTTCAGCTATATATTTCATGGCAACTTCATTAGCAATTAAGCCGTGATTCCAAGTGGAAATTGCACAAGGAATTGATAATTTATCATTTTTTGGTTCTTGTATTTCAGCTTTAGTTGTACTTTCGCAACCAGCAATTATTCCGATTCCTCCTAAGAGTGAACTATTGATAAATTTTCTTCTTGAAATTGACATATTTCTTTTTTCTAAGTTATTTGTACTTCATTTAATAAGTACAAATAACTTGATGATAAAATTTAGGTTAATATTTTGAGAGGTTGTATTAGTAAATCATTTGTATTGTAAAAATATAATTTTTTAAGCACGACAAAAATTATTTTATGCCGATTATTAAAAAATCAACATATCAGCCACCTAATGTAATTTTCAAAAATTGCCATTTGAATACGATTTATGCGTCGCAATTAAGAAAATTAAATGCGGTTCAATATGAAAGAGAACGAATAGCAACAACAGATGATGATTTTATAGATTTAGACTGGATTTATAAGGATAAATCGAAAGTTGCAATCGTTTGTCATGGTTTAGAAGGAAGCTCTGATAGTCGCTACGTTAAAGGAATAGCAAGCCTTTTAAGTGAAAATGATTGGACTATTTGTGCCTATAATTATAGAGGTTGTAGTGGAGAGCCTAATAGACAACTTCGAGCTTATCATAGCGGTGCAACAGATGATTTAGAGATAGTAATTCAACACGTTTTATCCAATAAATATACTGAAATTGTATTGGTAGGATTTAGTTTAGGTGGGAATTTAGTTTTAAAATATACAGGAGAAAATGGACAAAATATTCACTCAGAAATTAAAAAAACGGTAGCACTTTCTACACCAATTCATTTAGAATCAAGTTCTGATGAAATTAATAAATCAAAAAATTGGATTTATTTAAAACGATTTATGAAAAAATTGAGGACAAAAGTAGTTCCTAAGAAAGCATTATTAATAGAAAATGGCTTTGATTATGAAGCGATTTATAATGCAAAATCATTTGTAGAATTTGATGAATTATACACTTCAAAAGCACAGGGTTTTGAGGATAGAATTGATTATTACACGAAAGCAAGTGCTTTACAATTTATACCAGGTATTTCAATTCCTACTTTATTAATAAATGCTCAAGATGATTCATTTTTATCACCAGAATGTTTTCCAAAAGAAGTTGCAAAAGCGAATGATTGTTTTTATTTAGAAATACCAAAATTCGGTGGACATGTAGGTTTTACTACTTTTTCAAAAGATAATTATCTGTGGTCAGAAAAACGAGTATTAGAGTTTATAACGTAGGTCGGGTTTTCTTACCCAACGATTACATAATAATTCACAAGGGAAATTATTATGTAATCATTTAAAGCAATAGGTAAGAAAACTTAATCTATTTTCCTCTCAATAAATCCTTTACTAATTTCAATATTTTCTTAGGTAAAAACTCGACTGCAGCATCTGTAACTGATATAATATGTCTTAAAGTCTCAAGCACAGGTTTGTCACCAGCCCAATATTTTTGAATAGAAATCTTTAAATATTCATCTTTGCTATCGTCTAACATAGTATTCAAACCTAATGTTACAACCAATAAATCATCTATAAAGCCAAATACTGGAACAATATCTGGAATCAAATCTATTGGAGAAATAACGTATAATAACGAACCTACTAAAGCTCCTTTTTTTTCAGGATGAACCTTACCATCAAAAACTAATTTCATACATAAATGAAATAAATCAGGTAGAATCGCCAAAAGATTAATCATTGAATTAATAGGAGATTTTTTATTAAAACTATCTTTCAGTTGTTTATCAATTTTGGTACGAAGTCGAATATAATAATCTGTGTATTTAATTTCTTCTTCAGTTTTAACTTCTTCCTGTTCTTGTTCAGAGGTTGCTTCCTGCTCATTTATATGCTCAGATTTTTTCTCGTCTTTAGGTGTTTCATTTTTTAAATTATCTTCCATCGTAGTATCTCTTTGATTAAATCAATTTGCGCAAAATTAAACAATATTATGTAGGAAAAGGATATATAGAAACACATCATTTTATTTATTTATTTCGTTTGAGATTAGTATTAATTTATAGAACACGTTTTTTGGATAGATTATCATGATTTAAGGGCTGTTTATCTAATTATTTTTATTAATAAATAGAACCTCTACATCTTTATCAATATTAGAAAAAACAACTTCAATACTGTTTGAATTTCAAACAAAAACATCAACTATGAAACGATTATTACTTACTATTTTAACCTTATTTTTCATCGGTGTTATTACAGAACTGACCGCTCAATCTATTAGCGGTTATGTATATAATATGGATAATCAACCGATTCCTTATGCGAATATTTATATTCGAGAATTGGGTAGCGGAACGACTACTGATGAACAAGGATATTATTTCATGACACTGACGACTGGTGGAGAGTTTCAAATGACGGTTTCAAGTTTAGGTTATGAAACGATTAATCAAGGAATCGTGGTAAAAGATGAAGGGCTAAAGAAAACTATCTTTTTAAAAACGGCTGATTTATTATTGGAAGAAGTTACGGTACGAGCATCAAAACGAGACCCAGCTTATGCGATTATTCAAAATGCAATTGATAATAAAAAGAAATACCTGAAAGCTGTGGATAGTTACAAAACAGAAATCTACATAAAAGCGACAGAGATAATTGACGAAAAAGAACGAAAAAAGCGACAAAAAGATATTGATGCAGCTAAAGAAGCTGAAAAGGAAAAGGAGAAATTAGGTGGAATTGATGTAAATATAGATGAACCTAAAGACCCTTTTGCGGAACAAAATGCTGCAAATAGGAAGTTATTGAATACGTTGAATATGTTGGAAATGCAGGTGACGCTGAATTATGAATTTCCAAAAAAATACAAAGAACAAAGAACTGCTTATAAAACATATGGAGATAAAAATGGGCTTTTTGTACCTCGATTTGGAGAAACAGATTTCAACTTTTATAGAAATATGGTTCGATTGACTGGGATTGCCGAAAACTCTGTGATTTCTCCATTAAGTAATACTTCTATACTTTCTTATAAATTTAAATTGATAGAAACGAAGGCAGAAGGTGCAGCATTAGTACATAAAATAAAAGTGATTCCTCGTAAATCAGGTAATTCAACTGTTAGTGGATTTATTTATATTAATGATGGTTTGTGGAATATCAATCGATTAGATTTGAATCTACCAAAAGGTGGAATGAAGTTCTTTGATGAGATGAATTTTAAGCAAAGTTATGAAGCTTATGAGGATTCTACATGGATAGTTTATCGTCAAGAATTTAGTTATGAGACTAAAGTTGGTCGTTTCAAAACCTTTACGGGAAGTACAACAATGCGTTATTCTGATTATCAGATGAATTATGAGTTTCCTGAAAAATTCTTTAATAATGAAGTAATTATCACTACAAAAGAAGCCTACGATAGAGATACTGCTTTTTGGAAATCATCTCGTCCAGAAGCGTTGACTATTGAACAGCAAAAAATGGTATTTCTTAGAGATAGTATTGATGCAGTTTTAAATAGTAAAGAATATCAAGATTCCATTACAGCTGAGTTTAATAAAGTTACACCTTTAGAAATATTTTGGGAAGGTGTCGGTTGGCGAAATAACGATAAAAAATCAGAATTTTATATTGGTTCCATTCCTTCATTAGTTGATTTTTCTCCAATTGGAGGATGGCGTGCTGGACCTTTTGCAAGTTATACAAGACGTTATGAAAACGGTAAAATGGTTAATTATCGTGGTAAAGTAAGTTATGGTTTCAAGAATGAAGATGTAACGGGTTTCTTTAATGCTTGGCATCGTTATGACCCACATAGATTAGCTGATGTTTCGTTTCGAGTAAGTAGAAGATTTCAGTCTATTAATCCTTACGATGCTTTCTTAAATCAATTGAGTGTTTCTAATTTTATTGAAAATAATGAAGCTGAAATTTGGCACAGAATGGAAATCGTCAATGGTTTATATATTAGAACAAATTTATCTTTTAATGATAGAAAATCTATCGAAAGTAAGATTGGAAATACACAATTAGAAGAATGGATTTCGACTACCGAATTTGGCGATGATATTTTGGTCTTTGAAGATTATCAAGCCTTTATTTCAGATATTCGATTACAATATACGCCAGGACAAAAATATATGACAGAACCAACTCGAAAAGTGATTTTAGGTAGTGATTATCCAACATTTACCCTACGTCATAAAAGAGGTTGGAATAATGTATTATCAAGTGATGTTCGTTTTGATTATTTAGAATTATCAATGGATCAAGATTTACTGTTAGGTCAATTTGGACATACGATTTATCATGCAAGAGTTGGTGATTTTATAAATACAGATAAACTACAAGAAGTCGATTTGAAACGATTTAGACGTTCTGATCCTATTTTGTATTCGAATCCTTTATATTCTTTTCAAACATTAGATAGTAATTTGTCAACCACTAATTTATACTTTGAAGTTCACGCAGTTCATCACTTTAATGGTGCATTAGTTAATAATATTCCTTTAGTGAAGAAAACTGGTGTTCGATTGGTTGCAGGTGGCGGATATATGTGGTTGAAAGATGGAAATTTCCAGCATTATGAAGCTTTATTAGGAATAGAACGAGTATTCAAATTAGGTGCAAGAAGACGATTGAAAATAGGATTATTTGGCGCTTATGGTGATGGAAATTATAGACAACCTGGTGTAGAATACAAGATTTCGATTGATGTAATTGATACTTGGAAGAAAGATTGGAGTTTTTAAATTTATATTATTTGAATGTTTAATTGTTCTATTGATTGATTATTAATGTTTTAGCTAATGAGCATAAAATATTCGAATATTTTTTTAGTAAATTTTACTGAAAAAGTTTGCAGAACAATAAATATCAACTTACATTTGCACCCGAGGGACACAGGCTTCTGCTCCTATGAACTTCCCCAGGGTCGAAAGACAGCAAGGATAAGTGGTTGAGCGTCTCGCTGTGTTTCCTCTAATTTTTTTCTAAAAAAGGCTTTGTGATAATTTCACAAAGCCTTTTTTGATTTATTACAGTTAATATAAATAGAAAAACAAAAAAGGTATCGAATCATATTCGATACCTTTTTTAGTAAAATATTATTCAAATAAAATGACTATCTCTATTGTAAGTATATTTTAATTTTGATAGTTCATTTTAATTATCATGAATAATTATTTACGTTTCTTACGTTTAGAAGAAGCTTTACGATTATTTCTTTTCTTCTTCGCATTTGGATCAACCTGTTTTGTTGCAGCTCCTCTACCTTTCATACCTTGCATTGAAGCGATTTGAGCCATACTTGGTTTAGCTTTTATAGCTTGTTCCATTTGTTTTACTTGCTCTAAAATTACAGGTTCTTTGATTCCTAAATTTTTGATTTCTCTAATATAAGAATTCGCTTTTGAAAAGTTTCTTTTATTAAAATTCACACTTGCTAATTGAAGTGCAACGGTTGCTTTATCAGTATTTGTTGGTAAACCCATATCACGAGCTTGTAACAAATAATTTTCGCCAGTAACCAAATCTTTCTTTTGAATAGCAATGAAACCTAATAATTGATAATAATAACCTCTATAAAATTTTAATAACCAACCTGGTCTGAAAGTTAATTTTAAGTTCTTCTCTGCTGCTTCATAATCTCCAGAATTTAATATTTCACTTGTGGAAGAAATTGTTCCAAAAAGGAAATATCCAACCGTTAAAATAATAAAAACTAACAAGGGAATAAATGCCCAACCAAAACCTAAAGTAAACTGTAAAATAAGGAATAACACAAAGGTTACAGCCATTAAAGCAAAACGTAATTTGATATTTATTTTTAACATCTAAATTGTATTAATCAATTAATTTTTATGATTTAATTTGGCTGCAAAGATATGTAAAAATTGTTAATTGTTAATCGACTGAATCATGAATCTAATTTATTTGATGAAAATGTAAATGATTATTAAATTAGAGATTAAATAATTAGAGAATAACTTATTTATGTCCAAGCACTTACTTACTCAATATTCTTGCTGAGGCATAATATAAGTACTTCAATTATTTACATTCCCATAATATTAACTCGTTGCAGAATCCATAAAAAAAGAGTAATCAACATTAAGTCAATTACTCTTTTTAATTCAAAATTATTTTATGATAATAGAAAATATTATCCCATTGTAGAAACAACTTCTTTCACTTCTGGAACCATTCTTTTCAACATTCCCTCAATACCTGATTGAAGTGTAACTGTAGAAGAAGGACATCCGCTACAAGCACCTTGTAACTCAACAGTAACAG
>CAZEOC010000090.1:0-11568 GCA_964513525.1 uncultured Saprospiraceae bacterium
TCTGAATCTAAAATCAAAGAAGCGGGTAAAACGATTAAAGCAACTAAAGGAACAGAATTAGTTGTTGCTTGTAATTGTTGAAAAAAGTCTAACTGAATCGTTGCGTTTATGCTTGTTTCATTAGAATTATTTTTTGCCTTTTCTTCTTTTGCATATTGCAAAGCAGTAATCGTTTGAAGTGTTTTTCCTAAACCCATATCATCGGCTAAACAGCCGCCTAAACGATTTTGCTGTAAATTGACTAACCATTTTACACCTTCTAATTGATAAGGTCGAAGTGTCGCTTTTATCTTTTCAGAAATTTTAAATTTTGTAGTTTGATATTTTTCATTCAATACATTTGTTGAGGTTTGCTCATACGCAATCTCTAAATCTTTAATAACTGTAAATTGAGATTTTGTTAATCGAACTGCATTATTATCAATTTTTGCAAATTGTGCAACAGCTTGATATTTATCAAACCATTCTATTGGAATTAAAAAATATTCGCCATTTGGTAATTGAAAAAAGCGAATTCCATCTTTTATAAATGGTAAAATTCGTTGAAAAGGAATCAAAAATTCTCCAATTTGAACACTTCCTTTTATATCAAACCAATCATTAATTTGAGTTAAATTGACGGATAATTCTGCTTTCGCTAAATACATTTTATGTTCATCAATTTCAGGTTTTAAAACGGTGAATCCAAGTTCTGAAAGTTCATTTTTATGATTAAGTAACCATTGAAATAATTCATAATTTCTTTCTTGATTTTCTTTGATTCCTTCACTTTCTTTAAATTGAAAATATTTTCCTTGACGATTGGTTAACCCAAGGTTTTCTAATTTTTTTATTAATTCATTTTCTAATAATTCATCTCTTTTGTATTGTAATATTTTGATGTTTTCAGTTTCAAAATTCAATTCTGTTTTAAGAGAAACGGATTCTTTGAAACTAAATTTAGCAGAATCATAAAAGAAGTTAATAACAAAACCAAACTGATTAGATAAAAAATCTTTGGTTAGTCGAATTGTAGTTTTAGTAAGCGTTTCAAACTGTTTTACTTCAAAGCCTTCTGTTGTAATATCTGTTTTTGCAGCGATTTTGATTATGAATTTTTGGAAATAAGATTTAACGAAATCATTAGGAATGATAACTTCATCTTTATTAATAAATGGTTTTAATAAGTTTCCATTTATTGCTTCAATTTCATAAAGTTGGTCTTTAATAATTACCCAAGCTGGTTCATTTGAAATGACAAATGTTTTATTGTTTTCTATAGATATGGTTTCCTCATTTAATAATAACTTCAATGTGTAATTTACACCATTTTCAGTTTTAATAAAGTGTAATTTAGGAACAAGTTTTTGAGTATTAAATAACAATTGTTTATTCGCAATCCAATCTTTACGAATCAAATCCACACAAAGTATAACCTCATTTTTTACAATAATTTTCAATAAATTACTTAATCGAGATTGTACCCATTTTATAATAGATTTTTTGGCGATTTCATTTTCTAAAAGTTGATTGATTGGTGTTTTCTTTTTTCGACTTTTAGTATTGAATTTGGATTCAATTGTAGATACATTAATAACAGAAATAGATTTAATGATTGATTCTAAGGTAGGATTGAAATCTATCTTAAATGCTTCAAGCGTTTCTTTATTTGCTTTTTGCAAAGCATAAGTTGGAAATCCTTCATTATTCAATTCGCCAATATAAAGTTCGGGAAGATAGAAATCTTTAAAAGTAGAATTTAGATTAACTATTAATGTGTAAGTCTTAGATTTCATTTAACGGCTTTGCATAATATCAAAAAAATCAAAAGTAGAAGTTTCGGATTAATTTTTTATAGTTTTGTAACTGATAATTGATTTGAAATCAAATTTAAGAGTTATTGGATTGCACGATTGAGATTTCTATAATTATAGAAACTATTTTGTCAAGTTCGCAACCTGAAAACTCCTAACTCGTTACTCAACTATGTTATATAAATTAAAAATAAAGGGTCAAAAAAAATCATCTTACTTATTTGGAACGATGCATTTACAGAATGAAGCTGCATTCAGCCATAAAGTAATTATTCAAGAAAAAATCAATGAATGTGATGCTTTTGCAGCGGAATTTAAATTAGATGATGCAGACCCAGAGAAGATGACAAAATATATGAATCTTCCCAATGGTTTGTTATTAGAAAACTTGTTATCTCCAAAGAAATTTAAAGCAATTGATACTTTTCTACAGCGAAGATTGAACCTTCCTTTAAAAGCTTTTAATCAAAGTAAACCTTTGGTTGTCAGTAATTTAATAACGTCTTCTATATTTCAAAATGATATGGATTTAGCCTTAGATGTTTATTTATATCAGTATGCAAAAATGCAAGGAAAAATACTTTTAGGCATTGAAACCTTTGATGAGCAAATGGAAGTTTTACAGAAAATTCCATTAGAAACACAAGTGAAATCATTGAAAAAAATCATTAAAAACTTTGATGAGCATCGAGCAGAAATGAATGAAGTCGCTGAATTATATGTTTCTGGCGATACAAAACAATTATACAAAATCACTAAGAAAAGTGCGAAAGGATTTCGAAAAGTCATGATTTACGATAGAAATAGAATTATGACGGAGAGAATTATTAAATTGATTCAAGAACAATCTGTTTGTTGTGCAATTGGAGCGGCACATTTAGAAGGACAAAAGGGTGTTTTGAAATTACTTAAAAAAGCAAATGTAAAAGTTAAACGATTGACTTAAAGGGAATCATTACTTTCAATATTAAAAAAAATTGCAACTATTTTAGTCATTATTAAGCTGATATTACTTCATTGTTTACTAAGAATAGCGTTTCATAAGTTGTAAGAATAAAGTCCTTCGTCATTATTTATTCATAATATAGTTAAAGCTATTTCAACAATAGTTAAATAAAATACTTTTGGCAAAATAGTTTACTTTTTATTATACATTAGTAGCTTTATTTAGAATTCATAAGGAAAGGAATAATTTTTTGATGTATTAAAGTATTAATTAATGTGTTGTAAATACAGCATTATAGTTAATTTAATTCCGATTCCAACTCTCAGTTTTGTTATAATAAATTAAGGTAATGGAAGAAATAATTGTAGAATTATTACAGGAAAAAAAGGTAAGGCAAGCAATACAATTATACCGTGACGAATATGGCGTTTCTTGGGAAATAGCTGAAGGAATTATAGATTCTTACAAGAGTGAAATAGAAGCAATGCAGCCAAATCACAGAAGCGATACCGCTTTTTCTATGGAAGAAGTGACGATGTTAGATTCTATGATTTTTAATGACGAATCTGATGCAGCAATAGAGTATTTGATGGATAAATATGATATTAATAAAAGTGAAGCAACGGTTTCTTTAAATGAAATTAATTGGAATAGTAAGTATTTGCCTTCATATGATTTGAATACGGAAATGATTTCAAATTTGCTTAAAAAAGGTCAAAAGACATTAGCAATTGTCAAGTATAAAGAATTATACGATGTTAATGTTAGAGCCGCACAAGTTCAGGTAGAAAAAATAGAGAAATTATTAAAATGATGATTGAATAAACGTCTATTATAGATAACAAAAAAGGCTTTCCATTAGGAAAGCCTTTTTTGTTATTCTTAAAGTTGGTTTTTTGAATAACTAAAATTGATATTTAATGTTTACATTTGTATATCAATTTTTGAGTTAATAAATAATTGGAAAATGGCGATTGAAACAACAAATACAAAGAATAATCTTGAAAATACAATTAAGGAAGTAATTAGTATTTTTTCATCTCATTTGGAGAATAATGGATTGAGAAAAACGCCAGAACGTTTTGCGATATTAGAAGAGATTTATAAAAGAACGGATCATTTTGATGCCGAAGCTTTATATATTCATATGAAAACTCAAAATTATCGAGTAAGTCGTGCGACAGTTTATAATACATTGGAATTATTGGTTTCTTGTGATTTGGTTGTGAAACATCAGTTTGGTAAAAACTTAGCTCAATACGAAAAATCTTACGGCTATAAGCAGCATGATCATATGATTTGTATTGATTGTGGAAAGGTTTTAGAGTTTTGCGATCCTCGAATTCAGCAGATCAAAACAATGGTTGGAGATTTGATGGATTTTGAAATTACACATCATTCTTTAAATCTCTACGGTTTGTGTCAATTGACTCAAAATGGATGTGAAAGAAAAGAGGTTTAATCATAAAAAAAGACAGTTTTAAATAATTTAAAACTGTCTTTTTTTATTCATCAAATTCATACAAATCATATAATTCGATAATTCTGACGATTTTCTTAGCATAGTTTTTATCAGAAGCATAACCAGCAGATTGCAAACCTAAAGCCCAACCTTCATAATCTTTTTCATTTAATTTGTATAGAGGTTTATATCTATCATATTGTAGTACCAAACTATGCGCTCGAAAACTTGCCCAAGCACTTTCAAACTTTACAAATCTATCGTACTTAGTATCATCTTCAAAGATGAAGCATTTTCCCTTTTGTTTCCGTTGATAACGATTACATTTTATGCCGAAATGATTATTTATTTTGGTTGCTAAAGCGCTTTTTCCAAAGCCAGATTCTATCAATGCTTGTGCTAAAGTAATGCTTGCTGGAATTCCATACTTATTCATTTCTGCAACTGCTACATGCTGAAATCGGTCTATATATGCAATTGCTTTATCGTGATAATGAGAAAGTTCTCTTTGTGGAACTATTGGATTTTCTTGAGTATTTTGTATTTGTTCATAATCATCTAAGATGACAAAAAAGTCGTCTAAATTTTTCAAAGAATCTTTTATCAAACTATCTACTGAGATAGAGATATTAGCCATTAAAAATATTGGAAATGTAATTATTAATATTGTTAGGTAAGCCTTCATTATTCCATTAATTTATCAATTAACTCAACTGCTTTTTCAAATCTAATTATCTGATTACCAGTTAATTCGGCGAAGTTTTTATTATAGTTTATTAATTCATTTAGATAGAGTTGATACAGTTCTTCTCTAAATTCTGGATGTTCTCTTTGTTCATCAAATTCCCAAGGAATATCAGTTCCACAAAGTAAATATAAGTCATAATGTCTACTTTGTATTTCTGTTAAAATCCAATTATCTACAGATTTATATTTGACAGTCGACCAAATTTTGATAACAATTAAATCCGTATCACAAATTAATAAATTTGGCGATTTACGCACAATTATATCTTCATTTTTTAATTGTCCTTTTGCAATTTTTAATAAATCTGCTTTTTGATAAGGCTGATTTAGTGCATCAATAAAATTTCGAGCAAATTCTTCTACCAAAGGAACTTCATAATGTTTGGCTAATTGATTAGCTAATGTCGTTTTCCCTGTTGATTCTGGACCGATAAGGACAATTTTTCTCATTCTGATAAATATAATTTTTTCAAAATATCACGATAAATTGGTGCTAAATTATCAGTTTCTATATTTGTATTAATGACGATAATTGTATTTCCAGATAATGTTTTTGCGATTAGCGTTTTATGCCCATTATTAATAGTTTCTGAAATCAATAATTGTAATACTTTATCATCAAGAACAACATTCATTAGTTTTCCACTGAAAGTTTGATTTCCATAATTTGGTGATTCCATTAGAATTTGTAAATCATTACTTAGGAAGTTAGGATTTTTTAGTGCTTTTTGGAATTTGACGATATCTTCCACAGTCGAGATTATTCCATTTATAGCTATTTCATTCTGTTGATTTTGAGCCATCACTTGCTCTATTCTTCCACCTTCTTTTCTATAACCAGTTGCAATGTGTTTGTCTTTATATAATGGTTCTACAACTTTAGTATCGTATAAACTGAATGGTTTTAGAATTTCTTTTTCAATAATATCCGCAATATTATCATTATAAATATTCTCTAATATTTTCCCTAAAATAATATAATTGGCATTACTATACTCTTGAAATTTATTTGGTAAATAGCATAATTCTAAATCTGCTAATTTGTTAAATTCGTTATTACAAATCCCAGAAGTGTGTGATAATAATTGATTAATATTGATTTTATCACTAATCGATTTCGGAATATCATTAATATAATTTTCAATAGGAACAGATAAGTTCAATTGGTTTTTCTTGACTAATTTTAATATTAACACTGCAATATATTGTTCCGTTTGTTGTCCAATATAAAACTTAGTTTTTAATGTATTCGGTTTTGTATTTGCTAAATCTGAAAACCCTAAACCTGATTTATGAATTACTTTATCATTATGTGCTACAGCTATTGTTCCATTGAAACCTTTATTAATACCATAATTTGCAATAAGTTCATCAACTGATTTTTGAGAAATATTTCCTTTATCCGTATTTTCTATTTTAATATTAGAATCGACTATTGGTTCATCCGTAGAAGTATTTCCATCTATTGTAGGTACTTCAAGTGTCGGTTTGAGTACTGGTTTTGTATTACTATCTAAAGTAGGAACTTCTACAATTACTTGTTTTTGGACAGTATCTATTACTATTGAAGTCGTGTCAGGCATCTGAGATTGATTAACAATTTCCCCCTTTGATAATACAGTAAAAGTTACTCGACGATTGATAGCTTGTCCTTTTTCAGTTGAATTAGATACTACAGGTTGTGATTCGCCATAACCTTTTGCAGTCATTCGAGTTTGTGTAATTCCTTTTTCTTCTAAATAAGCAACTACAGAACTTGCTCTTGCTTCACTTAATGCTGCATTATAAATATCTGTTCCGATACTATCGGTATGTCCGGCTATTTCAATGACAACTTTATCATTTTTCTTTAGGAAGTTGTATAGTTTTTCTAATTCTGTAAAAGAAGAAGGTAATAAGTTATGTTCATTAAATTGGAAAAAGATATTATTTAGAATAATTGGTGCACCAACTTCTGCCATTACTAACTCAAAAGCAGTTTCTTCTAATTCTGTTTGTAAATATTGATTTGGCAATTTTTTTGCTTCGGAAACTGGTAATTTATATGCTTTGTATCCAAGCATCGAAACAACTAAAGTGTCCTTCCAATATTCTTGAGCAATATTAAAACTAAATTTTCCATCAAAGTCGGTAGCTGTTCCGACAGGTTTTCCTTTGATTGAAACTGCTGCGGCTATTAATGGTTCATCTCTTGTTGCATCTATTATTTGTCCTTTTAAGTTAAAGGAAGTTTGAGCAGAAGTTGAAGAATGAAGACTTATAATTGTTATAATTATTAATATTAATTTTGGTGTAAATTTCATAGTAAATTTCGTTTTCTATTGGTATTTAACGAATTAAATTAGTTAATGATTTCAAATTAAGTAATAAATAACAATTTTGAAATATTGACTTTTGAATTAAGTTAAATAAGTGTTTAACTTATTATTTAGACTGATTTGTTAAGTTCAGTTACTTAATAAACTACAAAAAACCTACATAGTTAAAGCTATGTAGGTTTTTGTAATTATAGTAATAAGTATAGGTTATAATATTTTTAATTCTTCTTCTAATAAAGGAATCGCATTTTTTGTATCACTGATTAATTGCTTAACCCAATCCGTCATTTGTGATTCATCAATAGTATCTTCTTTACCCATTGTTTCAATGTGATAAGCTATTTCATGTTGTTTCTTCATTCCCAACATTTGGAAATTCGGTTTCATTTTATGACCTAATTTTCCTAATCTTATCCATTCTTTATTACTTAAGAACCGCTCAAGCATTGATATATTTCCAGGTGCTTCTGATAAAAATAAATTTATCATTTCTTCCACAAATGCGGTATCCCCACCACTAAAACTTTTTAAATAATTTAAGTCCACGATAATATCGCTTTTTTCAGAATTTGATTCTGTAGTTAATTCATCAATTGATTCAGAAGGAGTAGGTACAGTAATTGTTTCGCTTCCTAATAATTCAATCATTATTTTTTTCAAATTAGCTGGTACAAAAGGTTTTGAGACAAATTCATTCATACCAGAAGTATAAACTTTATCTCTTTCACTCTGTAATGCAGCAGCAGTTAAAGCAATTATTGGGATATTTTGATTGGTACTTTCTGTATTATTTCTGATTTGTTCTGCTGCATCATATCCATTTAATCTTGGCATATTGACATCCATCAAAACAATATCATAATTTTGAGTATTCAATTTTTCAATGGCTTCCATACCATCGTTGACGATTTCAAAATTCACTTCCCATTTTCTCATTATTTCACTAATAAGTTTTTGGTTCATGAAATTATCTTCAGCAATTAAGACTTTAGCAACCTTTAAAACTTCTGAGTCAGCAGCTAATTGATTCCCCATTACATCTTCATCATAACTGGAAATTTTACTTTTTACACCAGAGTTGCTAAGTGGTAAAGTAAAGGAAAAAGTTGTTCCTTCACCTATAATACTATCAACTTTGATTTCGCCACCTTGTAATTCTACTAAATTTTTCACAATTGGTAAACCTAAACCAGTTCCACCAAATTGTCTATGAATGCGAGAATTAGCTTGTTTGAAGTTTTCAAATACTAAATCTAATTTATCTTTTTCAATACCGATTCCTGTATCATAAACTTCAAAGTGTAATAAATATTTTTCAGTAGTCGCTTTTACTACTTTTAATCTAACACCAATTTCACCAGAAAGTGTGAATTTACCAGCATTCCCTAATAAATTAGTTAATATTTGGTTTAGACGAGTTGGATCTCCAATAACATCATTCGTTACGGCTTCTTCCAAATCTAAAACTACATCTAAATTTTTGTCTTTTAATTTGAAAATAAAAGCTTTTTGAAGTGAATTCAATAATTCGTAGAGATTGAATTGTTTTTGTTCAAAATCTAATTTTCCAGCTTCGATTTTTGATAAATCCAAAATATCAGATATAATTCCCATCAAACTATCTGCGGAGAATTTTAAAGCCTTTATATATTCAAGTTGAGTCGAAGAAGGGGCGGAGTCCATTAATAAATGCGTCATACCAATAACTGCATTCATTGGTGTACGAATCTCATGACTCATATTTGCCAAAAATTGTGATTCTGCTAAACGAGCATGTTCAGCTGCTTCCCGAGCTTCAATTAATGCTTTTTCCGTTTCTTTACGTTCTGTAATATCTCGTTGAATAGATACAAAATGAGTTGTAATCCCATTTTTATCCTTTAATGGAACTATACTTAAACCAACCCAATAAGGTGTACCATCTTTTCTATAAAAAATCACTTCAGACTTTACAGATTCAAATTTCTGAAACGCCTGAGAAATTTTTAAAACTTCTTCTCTGTCCGATTGCTCTCCTACAAATATACCAAATCTTTTCCCTGCAACTTCTGCTTCGGAATACCCAGACATTTCAATGAAAGCTCGATTGACAAACATTATTTCAGGGACTACTTTTGAAGCAGATGCAATGACAACAGCATCATTTGCATTAACGATTACAGACTCTAAGAGTCTTAACCGTTCATTCATCTTACTCCGTTGTATCGCGTTTTGTATCGTTAAAGGAAGAACTTTTAAGTAGTTTCTTTCTTGATCCTTAATTAAATAATCAAATGCTCCAGCTTTTAAGGCTTTTACGGCAATTTCTTCATCTCCACCACCAGTTGCAAAGATAAAAGGGGTAGATTTTAAATAATCGAATAAGGCAACAGCGTTACCATCACCCAATTGATAATCGGTTATTACTAAATCATAAGTATTAGAAGATAATAAAGATTTAGCTTCTAATAATGATCCTGCAACTTCAAAGTTATAATCTAACCTTTCCCGTTTGACCATTCTTTTGAATGCAATCTGATCTACTAAATCATCTTCAACTAATAAAATTTTATATGGTAAGAGTTCTAACATTTCAAGTGTTCTTCGCTTACATTTAGCGCTTGTCTAAATCAAAAACCTACGAAACCATAATGATTTCATAGGTTCACTAGTTATTCTTTTAATTAATAAGATATTACTGATTAATCAGGTTGTTCACTTAAAGTCCAATACATTTTTATGGCTTCCATCATTTGAACAAATTGTGAATAATCAACAGGTTTAATCATGTATCCCGCTACTCCAAATTTGAAAGACTCAATTCTATCTTGTTGTTCTTTTGAAGTAGTTAAAACAATTACAGGTATTGACATTAACTCTGGATCATTTTTAGCGACTTGTAAAAATTCAATACCATTCATTTTTGGCATATTCAAGTCTAATAGAATAATCCAAGGTTTATCATTATTGGAATTTTGCAAATACTCCAAAGCTTCTTCTCCATTCTCAGCATGCACCATAGGGTGTTGCATTTTGATTTGGCGAATAGCCCTCTTTACAGTCATTGCATCAACTCTATCATCTTCCACCAGCAAAATCGGTTTATACTTTGCCATTTTTTTCTATTTAGTTTAGTGTTTTTTCTAATTCAAAAAGGTAATATTAAGTAATTTCATTCAGATTCAGAAAAGAATTACTTTGGTAATGAAAAAATAAATTTTGTACCCTTTTTAGGTACAGATTCTATATGAATTTTACCGTTATGAGTTTCCAATATTTTTTTCACAATTGTTAATCCAATTCCAGTACTTTCAAAATTATCTCGAGTTTCTAATGTTTGAAATATTTGAAATATCTTATCAAAGTATTTAGCCTCAATTCCTATTCCATTATCTTCAATTTCAAATATAAAATGGTCTTTAACTGATTTATATGAAATTGTAATTACTTTATGCGCTTTATCATTATATTTTAAACCATTAGAAATTAAGTTTTGGAAAACTTGTCCGATTCTAAATTTTTCCCCTTTTACTATTGGTAAACGATTCAAAATCTTTATTTCGCCATTTTCTAAAGGCTTTAATAAATCAATACTTTGTTCAACTAATTCATGTAAATCAAAAGATTCAACTTTTAATTGTGTTCTCCCTATCCTAGAATACGAAAGTAAAGATTCAATGAAATTATGTAATCTTCTTACTCTTCCTCTTAATAAATCTAATTGTTCTCGACCGATTTCATCTAATACATCAGAATAATCCATGAATAACCAATCAGCTAAAGAACCAATTCCTCTAAGCGGTGCTTTCAAATCATGAGAAACGATATATGCAAAATCGTCTAAGTCCTTATTTGTTTCTTCTAATTCTTTTACTAATTGCTCCCGTTTCTCTTCAGCAATTTTTCTTTTAGTTATATCTGTAATCGCAGCTAAAGAACCGATAATATTTCCATCTGAATCTATCAAAGGAGAGCCATTGATTGCTCCCCACCAAAAAGCACCATCTTTTTTAATATGCTTTTTTTCATAACTACTCGATAAACCTAATTTTCTTTCTTCAATCTTATCTTCAATACTTTTCCATTCACTTGGTGGTAAAAATAATTTGTAAGCTGGTTTATTGAGTAATTCTTCTTTAGTATATCCAGATAATTCACTCATAGCCTCATTCACAAAAGTGATTTTATCTTCTAAATCAGTAACAACTAAGCCTTCAGACAAGTTTTTTACAACAAGGCGATACTTTTCTTCACTTCGTGCTAATTCTTTTTCGATCCTTAAACGATTACTAACCTCTTCTTGTAAAGAAGCGTGACTAATAC
>CAZEOC010000091.1:0-11540 GCA_964513525.1 uncultured Saprospiraceae bacterium
TAACTGGAATTGGTCATGGAACTGATATTGCTGTACTTTTAGGTTTATCGGGCGAAAATCCTGAAACAATTCCAGTTGATGATGTTCAATCTATTCCTCAACAGATTTATACGACAAAAGAATTATTACTAAACAAGGAATTTAAAATCGTTTTTAACCAAACACAAGATTTAATTTTTCACTTTGACCAATCTCTTCCTTTTCATCCAAATGGCTTACAATTCTGTGCTTGGGATAAATCAAACCAATTAATTCTTGATGAGAAATATTATTCGGTTGGTGGCGGGTTCATTGTAAAAGATGAAGCAGTTGTTGATTTAAAAGTAACAGTTCCAAAATATCATTGCGAAACAGCTGCAGATTTACTAAAACATTGCCAAGAAAATAACTTTTCTATTTCCAAATTAGTCATGGAAAATGAAAAAACATGGCGAACAGAAACAGCGATAAAAGATGGTGTTTGGCGAGTTTTCAATACTATGAAAAGCTGTATTTATAGAGGTTGTCACACAGAAGGAAATTTACCTGGTGGCTTAAATGTTAGTCGACGAGCGGCTAATATCAATAAACGATTATTAGGAAAATCTAACTATCAAAACTATGATGATTGGATAGATACGATACATGATTTAGATTGTCATTTTCAAGAAATTATGAAATGGATTTCTTGTTTTGCGATGGCTGTTAATGAAGAAAATGCAGGTTTCGGTCGAGTAGTGACTTCACCAACAAATGGTGCTGCGGGTGTAATTCCTGCTGTTTTGCACTATTATATTTGTTTTGCTAATGAAAAAACAACCAAAGACGATATTATAAAATTTTTATTAACCGCTTCGGAAATTGGTTCTTTATTCAAAAAAAGAGCAACAATCTCAGCAGCGATGGGCGGATGCCAAGCCGAAATTGGTGTTTCTTCAGCTATGGCAGCAGCAGCCTTGACAGAATCTTTAGGCGGAACAGTAGAACAAGCAATGACGGCAGCAGAAATTGCAATGGAACATCACCTTGGATTGACTTGTGACCCAATCGGTGGCTTGGTACAAATACCATGTATTGAACGAAATTCAATGGGCGCAATCAAAGCAATTATGGCTTCAAATATCGCTTTGGATACAGATACTACAAAGGCAAAAGTCAGTTTGGATCAAGTTATTAAAACAATGTGGGAAACTGCTTTGGATATGAATCATAAGTATAAAGAAACCGCTCAAGGTGGCTTAGCAACTAATGTTAGTATAGCTGAATGTTAAGTACCTTGATATAATTGTTAAAGAAGGAGGAAGCTATAATGAATAATGACCTTTTGGCGTTATTTTAGTGGTATATTTCTATGATTAGAGTACCATTCTAAATCTAAAAAACTAAAATGAAAACACTGCGATTTATTTCTTTTATATTAATAATGTGCTTTTCTGTAAGTTTAACAGGACAACGACAAGTCTTAAAATTATTAGATCACGAAAAGGATTCTTTCACTTATCGTATTTCTGAAACAACCGATTTTATCATTAAATCAAATACAGGAAAAGAAGTTAGTCGAGAGGAAAAAGTTGTTGATTATGGTTTTAAAAGTGTAAAATCAAGGTCCAACAAAATAAATCTTTATACGCCATTCAAAGTGATTATTAAAGATATATATTTAGAGAAAAGTGATTTAAGTGGTGATTTTCAATATCATCACAAAGGAAATATTAGTACCAATAAACGATTAGTCGATGGCTATAAAAAACTCATTAATCATCAATTCGATGTAGCTATTTCAAACCAAGGCAAAATAATTACAAAAGATAATTTTGAGGCTGTTTATGATAATGATTTTGGTTCTGCTGATATTTTTGATAATTCTGATTTAGAAGTTATTAAAAAACAAGTCAAAGGGAAGTTTAGTAAAAAAACAATGGAACAAACAATGCGATATTTCAATTATTTATATCCATCAGATTCTATTGGTCTAAATGATTCTTGGTCAATAATAGATACGGTTTATACAGAATTTGGTGTATGTGCTGATATGGATTTCACCTTGAAAGAAATTAAAAACGATATTGCTTTTATAGAAATAAAATCGAGGCTTTATCAGGATAAAAATTTCAAAGGTTTAGATATGGATATGATGTATCTGAAATTTAATTTGAAAGGGCATCAAGAAGGTTTGGTATTGTTAGATTTAAAAACAGGTTGGATTCGTAAATTGACAATTGCTCAAAATGTAAATGGTAGAATGACTGTTTTTGCGATTGACCCACAGGGAGTGAATCTAAAAGTTCAGATAAAAGGGACTACAGAATATGATTTGATTAATTATTAGATTGGTGATTGGTGATTGGTGATTGGTGATTGGTGAAAATAATTTTTATGAAATCTCTTTCTAAAATAATTTCAATACTAATAATGTAAAAACTCAACCTAAAAAGTAGCTGAGAAAACCAATCACCAATCACCGTTAACCAATTAACTAATTAACTAATTAACTAATCTTAGAAATTTTCATCATATTCGTTCTCAAACGATAATGCAATGGCATACTTCCCGTATTAATAACAATATCACTTGAATGAATCAACCCTTTTTCTTTCAACATATCCTGAACATTAGCAATAGTTTCATCAGTTGAAGAATCTTCATTTGCATAATAGAATCCACGTACACCCCAAACCAAGTTTAATTGACCTAAAATATCTTTATTATTCGTGAATACGAAAATCATACAATTTGGACGATTACTTGCAATTTTATATGCTGTATAACCTGAAGAAGTCATTCCAATAATGGCAGAAGCTTTGATTTCACCCGCAATTTTACAAGTATTATAACAAATCGCATCTGATAAATAAGTTCCAGAATCCGTTGACGGAACTAAACCTTTATAATGTACATCTTGATGTTTTTCTGCTTCTTGAATGATTCTACTCATCGTTTCCACAGTTGTTACAGGAAATGCTCCAACTGAAGTTTCTCCACTCAACATTACTGCATCAGCACCATCAATTACGGCATTCGCAACATCGGTAATCTCTGCACGAGTTGGATTAGGATTCGTAATCATACTTTCCATCATGTGTGTTGCCACAATAACAGGTTTTGCTTTACGAACACATTCCGCAACGATTGATTTCTGTGTCAAAGGCAAACGTTCCATTGGAACCTCTACACCTAAATCACCTCTCGCAACCATTACCGCATCTGTTTCATCAATAATCGCACTAATATTTTCCAATGCTTCTGGCTTCTCAACCTTTGCAATCATTTTCGCAGCATGTCCTCTTGCTTGAATTCTTTGACGTAAATCAATCAAATCCTCAGCATAACGAACAAATGATAAAGCAATCCAATCAACTTCTGGACAACCCAAAATATAATCTAAATCTGCTTCATCTTTTGGAGTCAATGAAGGTAAAGAGATTTTTGTATTTGGAAGATTAACTCCTTTTCTTGATTTCAACATTCCACCATGAATCACCTTCAATACAACATCACTTTCTCCATCAGTTGATTCAACTTCTAAAACTAATTTTCCATCGTCAATCAAAACACGTTCACCTGGCTGCACATCTTTAGCGAAAAACTCATAAGCCATATAAGCTTTTTCACTTGTTCCAACCATTTTCTCATGTGTAAAAATGATAGTTTGTCCATTTTTAATTTCGACACCACCATCTTTCATATCTCCCACTCTTAATTTTGGTCCTTGCAAATCTGCCAAAATACTAACATGAGTGCCGTAAGTTTTATTGATTTTTGAGATATTTTTCATTACCTCTTTATGTCCTTCATGGTTTCCATGAGAAAAATTTAAACGAAATACATCAACACCAGCTTTTGTTAATTGTAGTAAGTTTTCATAAGCAGCTGAAGCAGGTCCTACAGTAGCGACAATTTTCGTCTTATTCATAATTTTTGCCATAAGTAATCTTATTTATTTATTGAAAAGAACATATATAATATTCATTTCCAGTGGTTTTCGGTCTTTTTTTATATAAAAATATTCTTAAAGTGTTATTCTGACACTAAGATATGAAAATTAGTGTAATTTTACATCATATTAGGAGCGTGAAGAGGAAAAGTCCTTCTTTTTTGATTTGTTAATACTGAATTAATAAGCTTTAACAAATTTTTTATTATCGCCCAAAATTAACAATCGTCCTATAAAATTTCATAAAAAAGGGATTTTTAAAATAATTATTTCAACAATCATCGCTTTTATGGAATGCAAAATTATTAATAAGCAAACGAATATCTTAATTTTGAACTTAGTATTTAAAAATGTTGTATTTTTGCAACTTAATTAAGTCTAAATGTTTATTGATTGATATTTAATAGGTATTTAGTTTCAAATTTATAAATAATGAAAACTCTATTATTATTAAGTTTCCTTGGTCCTGAGATGTTAGTAATCGTTTTTGCGATTTTGTTACTTTTTGGAGGTCGTAAAATTCCTGAATTAATGCGAGGAATCGGAAAAGGAATTAGCGAATTCAATAATGCACGAGCAAGTGTAGAGAAAGAATTGAAAGAAGGAATGCGTGAAAAAGATGAAGATAAATCATAAATGAACTTCACGTATTATTAATTTTCAAAATGATGAACAGTTTTTCTAATTGTTCATCATTTTATTTATTAACAATTGATTATTAATCAATATTTTACATATTAATAATATTAGTATGTAATTTTAATACTTATTTCCTGCAAATCATGGAAAATACGAAAGCGAAAAGAAAGTATCAATCACTTCAAGAGGTACAGACAGACTTATTTGAGCATAAAATTCAATTATCTGAACTGGTCAATTATTACTTAAATCAAATTGAAGTAACAAAAGATTTAAATGCTTACGTAGAGATTTATGCCGAAGAGGCTCAAAAACGAGCTTTAGAATTAGAAGAACGATTCAGAAAAGATGCTAATTCAGTTGGGAAATTATTTGGAATGGTCATCGCTATTAAAGATGTGATTTGTTATGAAAATCATGAAGTTACTGCGGCTTCCAAAATATTAGAAGGTTTTACTTCTCTTTTCTCTGCAACGGCAGTAGAAAAATTATTAAAAGAAGATGCGATTATTATCGGTCGAGTAAATTGTGACCAATTTGCGATGGGTTCTACCAACGAAAATTCAATTTACGGAACGGTAAAAAATGCGATAGATAACGAACGTGTTGCAGGCGGTTCGTCTGGCGGTTCGGCAGTTGCCGTTCAAGCAGATACTTGTTTGGCTGCTTTAGGAAGTGATACTGGTGGTTCGGTAAGACAACCAGCAGCATTTTGTGGAAATATTGGCTTTAAGCCAACATATGGTCGAATTTCTCGTTATGGTTTAATTGCTTATGCGTCTTCATTTGACCAAATCGGAATCATTTCCGATAGTGTATATGACGCTGCGATTTTGTTAGAAATCATGGCAGGAAGTGATGAATATGATAGTACAGCAAGTGAAAAAGCAGTACCAACTTATTCTACAAAATTAGATTTCAAAGGAAATGCTAAGATTGCTTACTTTGATACTGCATTAAATCATGAAAGTTTAGATGCGGAAATACGTCAAAGTACATACGATTTAATTGATGATTTAAAATCAAAAGGAAATACCGTTGAAGCAGTACCTTTTGATTTGTTAGATTTTTTGATACCTGCTTATTATGTGTTGACGACTGCTGAAGCTTCTTCAAATTTAGCTCGATTCGATGGTATTCGTTATGGATATAGAAGTCCAAACGCTAATAACTTCGAGGAAACTTATTTGAAGTCACGAACAGAAGGGTTTAGTGAAGAGGTAAAACGAAGAATTTTACTCGGAACATTTGTTTTAAGTTCTGGTTATTATGATGCGTATTATACAAAAGCACAGCAAATAAGAAGATTAATTACTGAGCGAACAAATGCTATTTTGGCAGAATATGATTTTATTCTAATGCCAACAGCACCAACTACAGCTTTCAAAATTGGAAATAGTTTGAAAGACCCTGTTGCAATGTATTTGGCGGACGTTTATACGGTTCAAGCCAATTTGACTGGAATTCCAGCGGTTTCCTTACCGCTTGGCACACACACAGACGGACTTCCTTTCGGAGTTCAGTTTTTTGGAAATAAATTTGAAGAAGAAAATTTATTAGCTTTTGCAGAGACAATTGCTAATAATTAAGCATATGGAAAGTAGTTTGAAGATAGATTAAAATCTCCATTTTGAGTGTTTTAATTTTATTGGCATCTTATTTTCATTAGGGACTGTGTATGATTTCAAGTGAAATCACACAGAAAGCCATCGGTTACTTTATTTTAAAGGCTTGAGCCGAGGGAATTTTTTAATTAAACAAATATTATATGAGACTTGCTTTAGTGTTAATTATGAGTTTACTATTTATCACAAATAATACAACTCAAGCACAAGGGTTTAGATTTCCTACAAAAGTAAGAACAGAAGGTAATCCTTCTTATACTTACGAAGCATTAGAAGCTCAAGAAAATAGAGCAAAAATGCCAAGAACAATAGTTCAAACCTCTGATGAGGAATATAGAAATCGAGTTGAACACATTACAGATGAGATTCCAATGAAGTTTACTAATTTGGTAAAATCACATGTCAAAGCACATGTTACTCGTCGTCGTTCATCTACTGAAAAGATTATTAAACGTAGTATGGTTTACTTCCCTATTTTTGAAGAGACTTTTACTCGCCATAATATGCCGACAGATTTAAAGTATTTATCAATCGTCGAATCTGCTTTGAATCCTCGCGCTGTTTCACCTGTAGGTGCAACAGGATTGTGGCAATTCATGAAGCCGACTGGACAACAATACAAATTAAAAATCAATAGTCAAGTTGACGAACGTCGTGACCCTTATGCAGCAACAGATGCTGCGGCAAGATATTTAGCAGATTTATACGAACGTTATAATGATTGGAATTTAGCAATCGCAGCATATAATTGTGGTCCTGGAAGAATTGACAAAGCAGTAAGAAGGTCAGGAAAGTCAGATTATTGGGCTTCTTGTAAATACTTACCGAAAGAAACACAAAATTATGTTCCTGCTTTTATTGGTGTTGCTTACGCAATGAATTATTATCATTTGCATAATATTTATCCAGAACATCCACAATATGAATTGCAGATTTTAGATAAAATTCGTGTTTTTGATAGAGTTTCTTTTAGTAAAATTTCCAAAGTAACTGGATTAACAAAAGAAGCGATTCGCTTTTTGAATCCTGCACTTAATCAAAACTATGTACCTTCAAGTAGAAAAGGTCATATTGTTTGTTTACCATTAACGGTAATGGCAAGTTTTAGAGCAGCAGTTTCAAATACAGAACCTGTAATCTTTGGTTCTCCAGCAATTCAGCGTTATGAAACAGAATTTGCTCAAGTCGGACTTTCCACTTCAACAACTTTTAGATACGAAGAAAATAAAAGTATTTATACAGTTAGACGAGGTGATAATTTGGGCAAAATTGCGAAAAAATACAATTGTTCTGTAAGTGATTTGAGAACTTGGAATAACATCAAAGGTTCTTTATTACAAATAGGACAACAATTAGTAATTGTGGAAAAAACACGTGTAAAAGAACAAGTTGCTCCATCACCAAGAGCACCACAAAATTCTAATTCTGCAAAGATGGATATTATTGCTTTAGCACCAGTTAGAACACAAGATATCAAACATTATAAAGTAAAAAGAGGAGAAAGTTTGTGGAGTATTGCTTCTAAAAATCATGTAAAAGTTAAAGATTTATTGAATGCTAATAATTTAAAAAGCACTCAAAAAATTGAACCAGGAATGCAATTAGTCATTCCAAATAACTAAGATAATTAGCATACAATGTTCTTTTAAAGAATAGAATGATATAACAAAAAATTAAAGGTTATTCGGAGTTAAACCCGAATAACCTTTTTTCATTTATGTAATAAATTTTTGAAATGTGAATTGGTATAATTTACTCAAACGATTGCAATCCACTTCCAAATGTATATAATGGATTTTTAGAATCATAAGGCACATCTTCTTTTTGTGCTTCAACAGCTTCTACTGATGAGGGCATTTCAAATGGTAATTTTCCACTTGGTTCGAAAGCACCAAAAATCAATTCCATTATCACTTCATCACTACAATCAAAATCAGCAATAAGCCCTTGAGTCGCAGCATTTATTTGTGGAATAACAGCTGGACGTTCCAAATTCATTACGGTAATCGTAGGTTTAGTTGCAATCAATTCTAAATATTTAGTTCGTTCTTCTTCTGTATAATCTAAGCGACCTTGATGAAAAAATCGTTCTAATAAATATGTATTTCTTTCATCAAAAGGTGTTTTTAATTTCAAAATGATGTAATCCGCTTGTTCTGGTTCCGAAACAATATTGGTAAATGACTCAGCAGCTTCTTTTGTAATTCCTTCAAGATATACCTTTACACCTTTTTTTAAGGGTAGAATATTTTTCTCATTTTTTAATAATACTAAGGATTTTCTTTGAGCCGCTTTTCCTTTTTTATTAAATTCTTCATTATCAAATATCGAAAAGTCTGTTGTATTCACATAAGGATTATCAAAAAGTCCTAAACGGAATTTATCTTTCAAAACCCTTTTAATTGAACGATTAAGTCTTTCTTCAGATAGTTTTCCTGATTCCACTAATTCTACTATCCATTCTGGAGAAGCTTCTCCACCAAACATATCACAACCAGCTTCCAAAATTTTTGCAGCTCTTTCTACTTCTGAAAGATTTTCTACACCATGTGCAGCCGCAGGTTTTGCCTTACTATCTGTAACCAATCCCCAATCTGCACAAACAACGCCATCGAATTTATATCGCTCTCTTAATAATCCTGTAATGATTTCTTTATTATATCCAAACCCGACATCCTCAGGAGTTTGTCCAACAGGAATACCATAGTAAGGCATAATTTGAGCTGTATTCGCTGCAAAAGCACCTTTTTCAAAAGGAATCAAATGATAATCAAAATTATTTCCTGGATAAACTTGATTCGCTCCGTAAGGAAAGTGTGCATCTTCTCCATCTTCTTGTGGACCTCCACCAGAAAAATGTTTCGTCATACAAGCAATACTGTTTTCATCTAAACTGTCTCCTTGAAAACCTAAGATATACGCTTTGGTTAATTTAGCACTCAGTTCAGCATCTTCTCCAAATGTACCATTCACTCTTCCCCAACGAGGTTCAGTTGCTAAATCTGCCATCGGCGATAAGGCTAAGCGAATTCCCAATGCTTTATACTCTTGACGTGCAATATCTCCAAAATCTCGCATAATCGTAGTATCTCCAATAGCTGCAAAACCTAAAGGCGAACACCATTTTGAAAAGAAAGGTGTTGGGATAGAAGCACCAACATTTTCTTGTGCAGAGTGTCGAGGGTCTGTAGCAATTGTTACAGGAATGCCTAATCGTGTGCGTTCGGCTAATTTTTGAATATTATTATTCCAATCCGCCATTGCTAAAGGAGATGGACTTTGTAATACATTAAAATGGTTCATATTTTTCTGAGCAACCATAGTCGAATTACTTTCTAAAATAAAAGTAATCGGCTCACTAATAATTGGTCGTTCATTCAAAGAACCATCATTATTCATTCCTATCATTGTGATAAACAACAAACCTGCCTTTTCTTCTAAAGTCATTTGCGCTGTTAAATCCTCAATTCTATTATCAATTGATGCTCGACCATCTTCGTATATATCTAATTTTCCATTTTTATTTAAGTCTCGAAATTGATATTCATTTTCTATCAATGTCGGCGCTGCTTCGCCCAGAAGTGCCATATTTGCTGAGGAAGTTCGATTCCATTTAATAAAAAAGAAAGTTGCTGCTAAAAGTATTATAACAATCAATCCTGCTATTAAATAGCCTAAATACTTTAATACTCTTTTCATAAATCTTAATATTTGGTTTTATATTGTAAGAATTGAAATTATACAAAACTTTTATCACAAACAAGTTATCATTATTACATAGTAAAATAAGATAGGTATTTATTCTATTTCTAAAATAGAGGAATGCAATCCCTCAAATAACATCATACTATCCATTTTTATAAAAAAAACGGTACTTTTGACTTCAATTGAATTATTAATCATTCAACTCAAAAAATGCAAATCAAGTCAAAACTTCCAAATGTTGGCACTTCTATTTTTGCTGTAATGAGCAAGATGGCAAAAGAACATCAAGCAATTAATCTATCTCAAGGTTTTCCGAATTTTGATTGTTCACAAGAACTTCAAAAATTAGCACAAGAAGCTGTTTCAAATGGTTTGAATCAATATTCGCCTTTAAGTGGTTTGCCTAATTTGACCAAACAAATTGCCATTAAAACAAAAAAATTATATCAAAAAGATATTAATATTAATACAGAAATAACGATAACGTCTGGAGCAACACAAGCTATTTTTACCGCTATTCAAGCCTTTGTAAAAACGGGTGATAAAGTCATTATCATAGAACCTGCTTATGATAGTTATCGACCAGCAATCGAACTTTGTGGTGGAGAAGTAATTGCTTATAATCTACCTTTGCCAAATTTCAAAATTGATTGGAATGAGTTTGAAAAATTGGTAACAAATGATGTTCAAATGATTATGATTAATACACCTCATAATCCAACAGGAACCATTTGGACATCGGAAGATTGGCAAGAGTTAACAAGAATTGTAGAAGGAAAAAACTTAATTGTATTAAGTGACGAAGTATACGAACACATCGTTTTTGATGGACAAAAACATGAAAGTATTTTAAAATACGAGGCACTTTGGAAACGGACTTTTGCCATTTCTTCTTTCGGAAAAACGTTTCATACTACGGGCTGGAAAATTGGTTATTGTATTGCACCAAAACATTTGATGAAAGAATTTCAGAAAGTGCATCAATTTACCGTTTTTTGTGTCAGTACACCGATGCAATGGGCAACTGCGGAATTTCTGAAAACGCCAGAAAACTATTTACAACTCAATCAATTTTATCAAACTAAAAGAGATAAGTTTCTAAATATTATTGAAAATAGTCGGTTTGAACCTTTACCTTGTCAAGGTACTTATTTTCAATTAGTGGATTATTCTAATATTTCTGATAAAAATGATGTTGATTTTGCAATAGAAATGACACAAAAACATGGTGTTGCTGTAATTCCAATTACACCATTTTGTAATCAACAATTTGACGGAAAAATAGTACGTTTGTGTTTTGCAAAAACAGATGATATTTTAGAAAAAGCTGGAGAAGTTTTTCATTCGATTTGATAGAGATTAATCATTTTCTTATAGAAAATAAATAACCTTTCAGATTTAAGTATTTTCAATGATTTTAAATCTGAAAGGCGATAATTTTTTTACTAAAATTTTTGTCTTTAAGGTTGGTCAACTTATAGTTAACCAAAATTATCAAAGAACCAATCTATTTTAGAATAAAATCTAATATTCCTCAATTCCTATTTAGAAAAGAAAAAAATGAATTCAATATAAATGTTATGATACATATTTTAGATCTTGGTTTTTTAAATTTAGAAGAGACAATTGCCGCTTTTTTAGTAGAAACAAGTGAAGGC
>CAZEOC010000092.1:0-11497 GCA_964513525.1 uncultured Saprospiraceae bacterium
AACATAAACAACATGATTTGCAACTCTTGCACCAGTACTTGCAAATAATCTTCCAGTTGGTAAAATATATGGAATACCAATCGTTGCAGCCGTTGACAAAGCTGCTTTTTTTATAAAATCTCTACGTTTCATATTCTTGGTAGAATGATATTTTGATGTATTGATAATTTGGTTGAATCATTACATCAAAATAAGAATCAATAATATTTATATTCATTAGACAATGCAAAGGACGTATAAATCAGTTTTGGTGTTAAATCAATATCCTCTTCAATTTGATTTTTTAAATAATATACTTCATAAGCAGTTGGCAATCTCAAATAGAATCGAATATAAGTAGCTTCAATAAAGGCTTCTATATCAGAACGCATTGCTGTATTGGTTGGAATAATTACATTTGCGTCATTAATAAAAGAGTTAATGATAATCTCATCAATAGCTGCTTTATCTCCATTTGCTTTTCTAACATTTGTAAATTCTGCCAAATCATCTTGTGGTATAGATATTTGAAATAAATTAGCATACAAAATAGATAAAAATTGTTGTGCTGATTTTTGTTTCGTCTTTTCTGAGCTGGATTGATAAATAACCTGTGGATTCAATTCATAAATTACATTATCAATTACTTGCTCTTTTTCAATGGTAATATTTTTCTTACAAGCAATTGCGAAAATTGATATTAAACCAAATAGTAATATTTTTTTCATTGAAGTTTTATTTCATTTCTAATTACAAATCCGTTAAAATCCTGAATATTCATTAGTGAGCATTACTTTTTGTTGTAATGACTGATAATCTCCAGTTGCCGTTAATTCTAATGTACCAGCACCTATTTCAAGTGAATTTGGGTTTCTTGCTAATAATTGAAGATACACTTCAATTGTTAACCCTTCATAGAATGCTGCAACAGTCGTCATTATTTCTACAAAATCAGCTTTAGAACTACCATCTTTTAATAATAGCGTAATACTGTTTCCATTCAACATTTGAACAGATTTGAATAATTCTGTATCTGTTGGATAACGTTTGAGAAGACCTTCAAAACAGGCTAATACAAAATTTTCATTTCCCATATTAATTTCATCAAATATTGGTGTGCGTGTAAAACGAGTGAAAAATTCGTTGAGATTAATAACATTGTTAGAATAATCAGCAGCAACTGTTTTCAATTGGTGTAGTTGTACTAATCGATATTCCATTTGTTGTGCATGAATTGTATCTCCTTGTAGATAAGCATTGTCTCTAAAGTATTCGTATAATGCTATATTTCCATCAATATCATCATTACTTACTCCTCCTAACAATTGACCCGAGTAAATATCAAAAAGTCGATTGTAATAAGCTGTTGTACCTTGAATGTTGCTAATCAATGTTTGTTTTGCTGTTTCTTTTAAGTCATTATCTTTTAGATAAGTTGTCCAATTAGTGAGTTCAGCATTTGTAGGTTCTCTTCCTATCAAATCAATATAGATTCGATTGATATAAGCATGGATTTGAGTTGTTGTAATTCCATTAAATGGAGCTGGTTCATTTCCACCTACAACATGATTAACATATTCAATTTCTGTAATCGTTTGATTTTCAGTACAACTAAACACTGAAATAATAATAAACAATAGAAGTAGAATCCTTACTTTCATAAAGTAGCTATTTTGATAGAATTTATAATAGAACTGTAAATTATGAAAAAAATGACTAAAATTTTAATTATAGTGTATAGGTGTTGAGTGAATATCAAATTATAGAAATTCGATATTTAGTTAAAAGAAGTGTTATTCAGATATTGAAATTATACACTTTTTTGATGAGTAAGTAGTGGAATTATTAGGTTAATGGAAGTATAGATAAATCACTTTAATATTGTTCCTATATTAATCAATATCTTCATAATCAGTATAATCATCATCATCTAAGACATCATTTTTTTCTCCTTGATTTAATGAATTTGACTTAGAAAAATAAAAATAGGCAATTGCAATCATTCCGCCCCAGAATAGTAATTTAATCATTGTTACTTTTTCTTCTTATTAAAAATCTTGCAAGTTAGGATAGAAATATCATCAGGAAAAGTCATTTTTCCTTTAAACTTTCTTATTCTACTCAATAATCTATTATTAAAATCTTCAGCATGAGTTTCACAATTTTCTAATGCAAAATCAGCCAACAAACTCACATCAAAATATGCTCCTTCTTCATCCTGAAGGTCAGTTAAACCATCTGTATAAGTGATGATTAAAGCGTCTTTATCTACTGTGAGATTTCCCTGTTCAATCGTTGGGATTTTATCAAAAATTCCTAAAATTGTACAACCTTTATCTAATAAATTAATCTCTCCATTAGTAATTAAAACAGGTGGATTATGCCCTGCGTTTACATAGGATAATTTTTTTGTTTTGATATTATATTCGCCATAAAAGAAGGTTAAAAACTTATCTCCTTTTGTAATTTTCAATACACTTTTATTCAAACGTTGAAGAAAGTCTTCTGCACCCAATCGTTGAACAATCAATGATTGTAAATTTGCTTGAAAATTTGCCATTAATAAAGCTGCTGCAACTCCTTTTCCAGAAACATCAGCAATACAAAATGCAAACTCATCATCATTGAATTTAATAAAATCGAAATAATCTCCTCCCACACTTGAATGAGGCATATAAATACCATCTAATTCATAATTTTTGTTGTGTGGCAATTCATTAGGAATCAAAAGGTTTTGCATTTGTTTTGCCAACTGCATTTCCTTTTTAACCATTTCTTGCTCTAACTGCTTGTTAAACAGTCTTTTATTTTCAATTGCTACGGCAATAATATTTGTAATTGTAGTGATGAAACGTATTTTTTCATACATATCTTCATCTGTATCAAGATTTCCAATAAGCGCAAATGCAATTGCTTGATTCTTATGGTAAACGGGGATTATAATATCGAATTGACCAATTATTGGATGTTCATTATCCAATAAATTCGTCATCCGTTCATACTTTAACAATTCATATCCAATATAATCTAATGGAGTACTTTCATCAAAACCAATACTTGTTGCACAAATCCAATCTTCTTCTCGAATGAAAAGTGCCATCTTATTGATTTTCATTTCCCAGCCTAAAATGGAACGATAAATCTTAAAAAGGGCTTCTGCTGCAAGATTATTATTAATTGCTTGAGTAACTTCCAATAAACGATTGATTTGCAATTGTTTAAGCGACAAATCACGCTCCAACAACTCCAAATTTGTTTTTGACTCTCGTTTTATTTCTTTTGAAAATGTACTCACCTTTTATAGGTTTGATTTATTTTTTAATTTTAACAAAAAATCTACAGTGAAATTATAAAACTGAAATTACAACAAAATTTTTGTTTTCGTATAAATCCATGAAAATTTCGGAATTATTAACGTTCCATTTAGACAAAAATAACATTTAATAGATAATAGGTTTTTTTTTATGAATGAATGTTATAATCAGTGAAAAGTACTTCCCGTTTTTTATGTTAAATAATAATTTTCTGGCATCGAAACCTAACGTTTGTACGTTTCCATACGTTTAATTAAAAAAGATATCAAATGAACTTTAATCCTTCAAAAAATACTATAATTCAAGACAACTAATTATATTTTCCTTAATTCTTAAACAATCACTTCAATTTATATGAAATTAATACATTTACAATCCTTATTATTTACCATTTTATGTACTTCAATGTACCAATCTACTAATGCCCAAAATTCTAAACCAATCACTGTTTATGATGTAGCAACAAATGAATACGCTAATTGGGAATTTCAACTTAAATCAACAACTCATTCATATAATCAAACTTCATCTTACACAGGTTTATTTAATTCAACTAATGCAATTTTACCAACGACAAATCCATTAGAAATTAATAAGAATAAAACAGGATTTTCTAATAAAGAAAATATAGATAATCAATATAATATTAGTGCGTTTCCATTTAGAACAGCGGTTAATTTAGTGGTGCAAGAAGATGGATTATTATACCACAACTGTTCTGCGACAATGATTAGCAGTAAACACGTTATAACAGCAGCACATTGTATTATAGATATAATGAATAAAGACGAAGTACGCTTTGATTCCGTTTTTGCCTTTCCTGCATACCATAATGGAACACAAATTTCAGGAATAGAATCTGCACAAGTGACAAAGATTTATTTCATTGAAGATTGGACATTATTTGATGGAGAAGATATTATGATTTTAGAATTAGATGAGCCAATAGGAGAATTAACGGGTTGGTTAGGAGTTGGTTATAATAATAGTGATTATTATTTTGAATCTAATGTTTTTCAAAAATTAAGTTATCCAGGAAAGAAAATAGAACCAAACGATATTGATTATAATGGAGATACACTTTATCATGCTTATGGAAAATTAAGTTTTCCATCAGAACAAGATAATGCAAATTTTTTGGGTGTAGAAAATTACAATTTTGTAAGACCTGGAGAAAGCGGAAGTAGTTTGTTTCATACTGATAATGAAAAAGAATATACTGTTTTTGGGATTTTGAGTACAGCTGGAAATATGCGTCACGCTCGAATAGATAATTGGAAATTTCAAGCTATTGAAGCTATAATTAAAGAATCTTTAATTATTCCAAATCCTGCATTAGCAATTGATGTAGAGATTTATCCAAATCCAACAACGGATTATGTACGGTTGAAGTTTAATCAATTATCAGAAGATTTGACTGTATTTGTATTAGATGCAAGTGGAAAACAGGTGATTTATAAAAGTATAGAAGAAGGTGCATCAGAAACGGAAATTAACCTATCTGACTTCTCAAGAGGAATGTATTATTTCAATATTTCTAATGGCGAAAAAATGATTTCTAAACAAGTTGTTAAGATGTAGAATTTTTAATAATTATATTTGATTAATAAAGATTTGAAATTTTCGATATGCTTTCCAACGATGAATCGTCAAACCTGCAGTTAACATTAATCCTCCAATTACTAAACCTGTTGCTGAAATTATATTAATTAAAAACACAGAATCAGGATAAAATGGCTCAATAATCAAAATATTCAATAAAAATAAAGTCGCTGAAATAAAACAAATCAAAACGCCATAACCACGAAGTAATTCTAAAATTGGAACTTCATTATTCGTATAACATAATTTCAAAAACTGTTGGTATTCCTTTGGTTCACTATTCATTTTTATTAATTCTTTTGTAATATGAATAGCTTCAGAAAGATGATTCAAAGAATAGTGTGATTGAGCTTTTTGGAATAAAGTTTTATGATAAATATCTTCTCCTTGATAATATTGGATATTATTCGAAATAGATAATCGAATGACTTCATTTGCAATCTTAATGTGTTTTTCAAAATTATCCATAAAGAATAAAGCATTACAATAAGATAATTCCATTATGAAAAATTCCTCAAAATTGAGTGCCAACATCTTCGCACGATTCTGCTCACAAAATCTAACGATTTCATGATAGTTTCGATTATCTAAGGATTCAAAATCCTGATAAACAGCAGATTGATATGTTGTTTTACGATGTAACATTGGATATCTAAAAAATTCCATATTTAATCATTTGTTGGTGAAAACAAAGTCAAGTTAATTAACTTGATTTAGGAAAGGTGGTTCAACACTTTTCCAATTTTTTCAAAATTTCAACAACAGAATGACTTTATTAGTCAAAATATTTAATTGAGCTTATCTCAATTCGTACAAAATTGGTTTGCTTGGACTTGCATCTAATTCCAAAGCAGTGATTTGTATATTTAACAAATATTTACCGTCTTTGATGTGATTTGGTACATAAATTAATTCTGTTATGGTCGATTTTTTTCGGATATTATCAGGATAATTCCAGAAAGCCTTATGTGATAATAGTTTTCCTTCATCCTCTTCTCTATCCACTGAAGGTAAGTCAATCAACAAATGTTCCACACCAGCATCTACCAAATATTCTACGGCTTCATGATGAATATAAGTTGGGTTTGCTCCCGAATAATTTGTACTTTTTTTTAAATCATCATTCGGAAACGTTCTGATAACAATAGCTTCCGCTTCTTTATTTTTAAAAACTTCTTTAATCTGATTTTTTAAAATAATTCTATCTTCTCCAACTCTCGTTGGAATAATAGTAACTAATTTAGCCAAAAAATGGAATTTTTCCAAGCTGTTTGGCAAATTGAAAACCTCTTTAGAAATATGTCCAACACATTCTGTATGTGTTCCATTGCCATGTGGATTTAATCGAACATTTTTGAAATTCAATAAACCACCTTCTTCCCTTGAACCTACGAAGTCACCAAATCGAACTGGTGAAATTTCTACTGGTGGAGCATAAAAACAGTTAACATTTTTCATTCCTGCTTTTAATGGAATTGAAATATCTAACGGTTTGGATAAATCAACCTCATAGTTTTCATTATTTATAGTTGTTATTCGTGCTTTCATAATTTTATTGATTCTCTAATATTAATTTTAGATTATTTATTGCCTGTTCCCTAAAGTTCTAAAAAAACGATATTTTTACACGAATATAAAAAACCAAATTATGAAAATCATTAAATATATATTTATTACAATACTTGCTTTGTTAATAATTGGAGCAATCACTTATCTTTTAGGACCCAAAATGGAATTTGAAAAAGTTGATGGTCAAATGACTTTTACGGAAATTCCATTATTAGAATTAGATAGTATAATTAAAGTAAAAGATAAAGGAATTGAAAATCTAAAAGATGGATGTTCGACAGAGATTATTTGGAAGAATGATTCTATTCAAAAAACAGAATATTCAGTTGTTTTTCTACATGGTTTTTCTGCCTGTGCTTTTGAAGGAAATCCGATTGTAAATGATTTTGCTGAAAATTATGGATATAATTTATACTTACATCGTTTTCCACAACATGGATTAAATGATGATGAATCTTTTAAAACAATTACTCCTCAAGATTGGATAGAATCAGGCAAGGAAGCGATTAATATAGGAAAGAGTTTGGGCGAGAAAGTAATCGTTATGTCTTCTTCAACTGGCGGAACAGTTAGTGCTTATTTGGCAGCCGAAAATCCAGATGCTATTGCTGCACAATTTCTATATTCTCCAAATTTTCAAATTGATAATCCTGCGGCGAGTTTAATGAATGACCAGTGGGGATTTCAAATTTTGAAAAGTACAAAAGGAGAAGCATATCATCGTATTAAAGATATGTCGCCTGAAGCAATGCCTTACTGGACAACGACTTATCGTATTGAAGGATTGATTGCGTTACAGGATTTAATCGAGCAAACAATGACAGATGAAACGTTTAAGAAAATTGATATTCCATCATTTATAGGTTATTATTATAAAAATGAGGAAGAAAAAGATAATATCGTTTCTACTATTAGAATGAATGAAGCTTATAAATTATTTCAAACAGAAGAAGGGAAAAAAGCAATTGTTCCTTTTGCAGAAGTTGGAGGACATGTAATTACAAATCAGTTTCAAAAAGGCGGTTTGGAAGATGTTCGTAAAGCAACTTTTGAATATTGGGAAAGTTTGAATAAGTAAAGTAGGTCGGGTTTTCTTACCCTATATTTTGCTTTTGCAAAATAGAAATTCAATATTTTGCCTTTCGGCAAAATGTCGGGTAAGAAAACCCGACCTACTTTTAATTTGTTGGTAATTCCGATACATTTCCATTTTCACCAATTACAAAAAATTTCTTTATAATCTTTGGTTGAGTAACCTTTTTTATTGGTCTTTCTATTAAGAATTTTACCTGTAAATCGTAAGTGAATTGAACGACGGGTTCTAATATTTCAGAATTAATAACAACATCAAAACCTTTGGCAGAAATTGGATTATAGTAATAAGAAACTGGTTTTTTTGCCTTTCTACCCGCTTTGCCTTTATCTAAAGAAGCCGAAGAATATGCAGTATAACTTGAATAAGATTCTAAAGGAAAAGAAACACTTGAAGCATCTGCCGCAACACGATATGCACTATCTAAGTTCATTCCTAAATCTTTTTTCATCTTCAATTCTTTCTGATAATTTTTTAATGCTGCTCGTCGCATTTCGTCATAAACAGCTTCCATATCTTTGATGAAATAATCCACTTTCACTAAGTCATAAATTTCATTTTTAGCTGCTGCGGTTACGATTTTATCCAGCATTTTACTTTCTGTATAACGAATATGAATATTCTTTTTTAATTCAAATCCTTTTGGTACTTCATTATACTTTTTGCTAAAAATTTTCTTTTCTACTTCATATTCAAAAAGCGGGACTAAACAAATAATATCTGTTTCGATTTCATTTGCTGCAATTCCTAAAGCACTCAATTGTGCCTTCATTCCATTAATTCGTTCATTCATGAATTTATCTGCATCAGCAGCCGTTTTCGCTACTTGAGTTAAATGAAAAATTGCGGTATAACTATCTGCTTTTTTATTTAATAATACTTTTGATTGAATGACTGTTATATAATCATTATAAAAAGAAGCTGTTGCTGTTTTTGGTTGTGAATATTGACTATTGTTCACATTCAAGTTCCCATAAGTAGCATTTGCAGCGGCTGGTTGTTGTTGATAAACATTGGCATTTCCCCTAACTTGTGCATAAGTTGTTGATATACAAAATATTAAAAAGAATATTGATAATATTAATTTTGGCGCTTTCATATCTAATTTTTTAATGATGAAATTATATTTCTATATGATGCAAACAAATAATGGATTGGTGTTTAATAAATTATTTTAATGAAAAACAACATGTAAAACAACCAAAGAAACTAATAAACCCAAAGCAATTTTTTGCATCTGTTTATCCGCAAAAACTAACCATTTATTAGGTTCTCCAACTCCATTTTTCATAATTGTTGGAATTGCTAAAATTAAAAATGCAATAATAATTACCCACATTGCACGAACAAAATAGTTGATTGTTGGAAAGTCTGGAAAAATTTCTGGTAAACCATATTGTAATATTAAATGCAACGGAATCGTCGATAAGAAAGCCGCCAAAGTCAATTTATGATTTGGTGCAATCAAGAAAGCAGCTGAACAAATCAGTACAACAATTCCACAGTTGATATAATATCTTAACTCATTTAATGTGTGTGTAAATGCAGCTTCTGGGTTTTCAAACTTCACGTATAATAGAACCCAACCCATCAAAACACCAGTTAATAAAGTAAATAAAATTGTATTTCTTCCAGCTTGAACCATCTGCTTATCAGTTGCGTCTTTTCGGAAATATCCTTTGTAAATATCTACTGAAAAAAGTGTTGCCAACGAATTGAAAGTTGAATCTACAGTACTCATTAAAGAAGCAAATAAAGCACATAAAATCAATCCTCTAACACCAACAGGTAAATAAGTTGTTACTAAATATGGAAATGCTTGGTCAGGTTCTGTTAATGGTGTATCCACCAAAATTCCTGCTAAAGCAATCCCTGGAATAATGATAATAATTGCCATGAAATATTTCATCACGCCGCCAACCATTAAACCGACTTGCGCATCTTTTAGACTTCTTGCTGCCAATGAACGCTGCATCACCGTTTGGTTAGCACACCAATAATTGATGTTTAATAAAAACAAACCAAATATAAAAGGCCAAGGTAATTTTTCATGGTCGGAAGGCAAATGTAAGTGCATTAAATCAGGCGTTTTTTCGTACAATTGTGACCAACCACCTAAGTGATTTAATGCTGTGAACAAAACGACGATTCCACCAATTATTAAAATTGTAAATTGAATAACATCAGTTTTTACAACTGCGGTTAATCCTCCTAAATAAGTATAAATCGCAGAAAATATTCCTAATCCTGCTAATAAAATTGCAATTCTGATAATTCTATCTTCATGTATAAAAGTCAAATATTCTGCAAAAACTAAGTCGGCGGCATACGCGCCCCAAAATAATGCAGCTCCTAAACCGATAGTAGAAAAGAGTAATATATTGGCAACGGAATAAAACAAACCCACTCGTCTACCTAATTTTAATTGAATAAATTGTGTAATCGTAACAATTTTTTCTCGTAAATAAAGCGGTACAAAAATGAATGCTGCCATCAATAAACCTTGCATGGCATTGATTTCCAAATTTGCTTGAGCTAACCCATACAGATAGGCAGAACCCATCATTCCTAAAAATTGATAACCTTGAATATTCGTCGCTATTGTAGATATAGCAACAGAATACCACTTCAAAGAACGATTACTTAAAAAGTATTCTTCTGTCGTGACTTCACTTCCTTGTCTTCCTTGCAATGCAATTATAAATACTGCGGCAAAATATATTAATACAATTATTAAATCTATACTCATTTGGTTGGTGATTAGTAATTAAAAAGAAAGAACGCATTTTGAAAATACCTTCTTTTGAAATTCTAAACTAATAGAAATTTATTGGAATAAGAAATTTCCATTTTCGATGACATATTTTAATTAAAACACATATAGTTTTCTATATGTATTATTTGTAAAATAATTGCTAATACAATGATTCATTTTGTAACTTTGCGGTGAATTGAAACAACCTGAATGTTTAGGCGTTTCTATTTTGAATATTATAAATTGACTAACAAGAAATAAGGATAAGTCTTGAAGTTTTTTTAATGCTTTTATTAAAAATTTCACAATATATCCAACATAAAAATAAAAATTATGAAATACGATGTAACCGTTATTGGCTCAGGTCCTGGAGGTTATGTAGCTGCAATCCGTGCGGCACAGTTAGGGTTTAAAACAGCAATAATTGAGAAGAAATCATTAGGTGGAACTTGTTTGAATGTAGGTTGTATTCCTTCAAAAGCATTGTTGGATTCATCTGAGCATTATTATCTTGCGGGCAAACGTTTTGAAGAACATGGTATCAAAATTTCTAATTTAGAAATTGATATGCCACAAATGATTAAACGTAAGAATGATGTGGTTGCTCAAACAGTTGGTGGAATTGAATTCTTAATGAAAAAAAATAAGATTGATGTTCACAATGGTTTTGGTTCTTTCATTTCTGCAAACAAAATTAAAGTTACAGCAGAAGACGGAACTGTTACAGAATTAGATACAGATAAGGTAATTATTGCAACTGGTTCTGAAGCAGTAAAACCTGCTTGGTCAAACTTTGATGGAAATAGAATTATCACTTCTACAGAAGCTTTAGAAATTAAAGAAGTTCCTAAAACGATGACGATAATCGGTGGCGGAGTTATTGGAATGGAGTTAGGTTCTGTTTATGCTCGTTTGGGTGTGAAAGTTGAAGTAGTAGAATATTTAGATAGAATTATTCCAGGAATGGATAAAGATGCTGCTAAAGAATTGATGAAATCAATGAAAAAAATGGGTGTAAAATTCCATTTAAGTCATGCGGTTTCTGAAGTTAAGACAGATGGGAAATCTGCGACTTTAAAAGCAAAACATAGAACAAAAGATACGGAATTAGAAATTACAGCAGATTATTGTTTAGTTTCAATTGGTCGTTATGCTTATACAGAAAACTTAGGTTTAGAAAATATC
>CAZEOC010000093.1:0-11462 GCA_964513525.1 uncultured Saprospiraceae bacterium
AGTTTTAAGATGGCAAGGGTTATAAACACAATAAGTTTTGATTATCAATTTACATCTTCTGATTCGTTTGTAGTAGGTCAATCAATATTGTTTTATGCAGATGATGAAAATGCAGACTATTATGAATGGAAAGTAGGAACAGATAATAGAACATGGAATGATGCTTCTTTTAGTTTACAATTTTCAAGGCAGGACTCTTTAGATTTCTATGATAATCCTTTAGAAGTTCGGTTAATTACGCACAGAACAGCTCAAACAGATTGTTTTTCGAATGATGACGGAATTGATACATTCTATAGAACACTTCATATTATAAGATCAACTAATGAGATGTTAGGTACTTGGCGAGGTAGTCGTTCTGATGCTCCCAACTTAGTATATGATATTTCTATAAGTGTTGATAGTAATATTCATGTTCAACCTAATATACAAGGGTATAATTATGATGTACTATACTTGGATAATTTGTATAACGAGTATTTACCCTGTAAGCTTAGGCATCAAATTTATGATAATTTCAGAGGAGAATATCGAACTGTTTTTACGAGACAAGCTCAATATGAGGGTGAAATCAATTGTCCTCAAGAGGACTACACATCTTCTGTAACAGGAGATCTGATAATAGAAGTCAATACTGTTGATAATACTATATATGTGGAATGGAGTAGAAGGCTTACAGGAGAAACAACTGTTGAAAGAATATTCTTTCAAGGAGAACGAATTTAATTTTATTAAAAAAATGAACAAAAATGAAATATAGATATATAATAATGATATTCCTACTAATAGGAAATATCAATTTAACAGAAGGGCAAAGTAATTGTCCACCGAATGGAATTAGTACATATCCTGATAATTTTAATAATCCCTTATATCCTGATTGTAACAATGTTTACAATAGTTTTGATTGGACGGAACAATATTTCAATACACCACAATACAATAATAATAATACCAATGTGGTAGTGTCGCCTTTCTATAATAATAATAATGCTTTTTTAGAACATATTGCTTGGCATACACAATACGGTGGACCTAACTATCATCCAGAAGATGGCTGGGAATTATTGAGTGAAAACATAACACAAACGGCAGCAGGATTAGATTTCATTTATTTTGTATTGTATAATAAATTCTCTTCAACTATTCGCGTATTTGGTGCTTTTGAGCAAAAAAATGAGGATTATAATTACTATGTAATTAAGCTATCATTTCCTGATGAATCTAATAACATGACTGCTTTACTTCATCCTTCAGGAGGTATCGGACAACCTTTAGACAAACCGTCTATTAATAATATTCATACGACTTTTAGAAATCCATTAGATGAAAGTCGATTTATAATGGCAGATTTCCCTGTAGAGTATGACCCTTGTACTTGTTTAAAGAGTAATGACGGTTTAAAAGTAACTTTTGATTTGGTGGAGGAACAAAGCTTACAATTATATGGCAGGTTATGGGCATTATCGGGTACAGTAGGTAATGTGATAAGCGGAACAGGAGGAAGTTTTAAGCAAGAAGATTTCTTGACTTCGACTTATTCAAATGGGGTAGGGTTATCACAGGCAGGAACTATGATTTATAATAGTTTAGAAGGCATGATTTCAAAATATGAAGCAAATGCTGCGGTTAATGCTAAATTAGGAAAACAGTTGAAAGCTTTGAAAGTCACAAAGATTGTTTTAGATTTCGTAGCAAAGACAGCTGGTAAAGTTCCTACACCTGAAGCAAAAGTAGCTGCATTAGCAGCTAATACGATTGGTCAAGTTGTTGATTATGCATCTTATAAAGTGGAGAAAAAGCAGAGTGGACTTCAAGGAGAAAACAAAGCAATTGGCTCTATGACTGTTACACAAGCAGAAATGTCATTTAGTGGTAGCATATCTTCTGTACAGAACTCAGGTATTATATTTAATATGGATATGCCAGGAAGTCCTGCAAATGATGAAAACTGTGATGAACCTACTTATCCTAAATATAATGAAGTATTAGGTCGATTTGCCATACTTGAAACCCCAAAAGTAGAAATTGGTGTTTCGGTAGATGGAGCTCCTACTTATTTTTCTGCGGATAGAAGTCGATCTTTTAGATTCAAATTAGATAAAGAATCTTTAAAATATTTATTTAATCCCGCAGCTGGAGTAAACGAGGATAATACATTAGTGTATGCAGGGTTAGTGATTAAAGGAAAAAATACTGTTGCAGTACCTGGGGTAGAATCTGTACCGTCAATAGGGTATAATATCAACTACGCAAGTATAAGTGATGGTTTAGATAGTGTTACTTTTACCAGTCAATTTGTTCGGTTAGATTGTCTTGGAGATATGACAACTGAATTAATTTCTATTGACAATTCAGATGATTATAGTTCAGATTTGAATATGTTTATAAATGAAATATATGAAGTACAACTTCGGTTTATTATCTATTATGAATTTAACCAATTAGATATTAACGGAAATCCAAATAAGGCTTTCCAAATAGTAACTTATCCATTAGAACAAGTAATTGTACCTTACAGCAATATTCCTAATCCAATATCAAATAGTAATCAAGTTCCAATTGTTGATTCAATATATATTGGAACAAACACTAATTATACTTTTTCACAAACTATATTTGCATGGAGAAAAGTTGTAATTGATGCCAATTTAACAACAAGTCCTGATGTGGAGATTAATGTTATAGCACCTGAAATTATTGTTCAAGGAGGAAATGTGGGGCAGGGGATATCTTTAAATCAAGGTTATTTTCCCATATCTTGTACATCAATGAATCAATATAATGGAGATTTACAATCTTTTTGTGATGGTAGTACGTATAATGCAGCAGAATCTAAGCACTCAAAATTAGTAGATAACAAGACAGACAAACCACAAATACCAGTAGCCTTTCAAGCCTATCCAAACCCCTTCACCAACACCTTCAATATAGAATTTGAATTAGAAACGGAAGGCGAAACAAGTTTGGTTGTCTATGACGCTTTGGGTCGAGTAGTAGTAACAGTTTTAGAAAATGATACACTACCATTTGGTAAACATCAATATAAAGTCGATGGCACGAAGTTAGAAAGCGGTTTGTATATTGCTACTTTGCAGCATAGCGGCGGTACACAAACTATCAAAATCATTAAACAGTAAAGTTGGATAGAGCGGTGTTACCATGATTTTTATTTAGATTTTTTACAAAAAAAGACTTCACTTCGGTGAGGTCTTTTTTGTTTTAAATGAGAAGTGTTAAAAGTCAATAGAGTAACAAATAATGATTAAGAATTAACAAATTGACTAAAATTAATTTTCAATGCTTATCTTTGTGGCGTTTTTAAATTTACAATTAATTAATATTAAGCTGTTTAGTCAAGAATGGCTAAATGAAACATATCAAAAAAGCAGAAAATGCCGTATTTATTCACGTCAGAATCAGTGTCAGAAGGACATCCAGATAAAGTTGCCGATCAGATTTCAGATGCATTGGTGGATCACTTTTTAGCATTCGATCCAAGCTCAAAAGTAGCTTGTGAAACTTTAGTTACAACAGGTCAAGTTGTATTAGCAGGAGAAGTAAAAACAACAACGTACTTAGATGTACAAAATATTGCTCGTGAAGTCATTCAAAGAATTGGTTACACGAAGTCAGAATATATGTTTGAAGCGAATTCTTGTGGTGTTTTGTCTGCAATTCACGAACAATCTCCTGACATTAATCAAGGAGTAGAACGTGCAAATGCAGAAGATCAAGGTGCTGGTGATCAAGGTATGATGTTCGGTTATGCGACGAATGAGACAGAAAACTATATGCCTTTAGCATTAGATTTATCTCATAAAATCTTAAAGATTTTAGCAGACATTCGTAAAGAAGGAAAGCAAATGACTTATTTGCGTCCAGATAGCAAATCACAAGTAACGATTGAATATTCTGATGATAATACACCTTTACGTATTGATTCAATTGTGGTTTCTACACAGCATGATGATTTTGATGAAGATGAAACAATGTTAGCAAAAATCAAGGCTGATGTGATTAATATCGTTGTTCCGATGGTAAAAGCAACTTGTAAAGCATCAACTCAAGCTTTATTCACAGATGCGATTACATATCACGTAAATCCAACTGGAAAGTTTGTAATTGGTGGACCTCACGGAGATACAGGTTTGACGGGTCGTAAGATTATCGTTGATACTTACGGTGGAAAAGGAGCTCACGGTGGTGGAGCATTTTCAGGAAAAGATCCTTCTAAAGTAGACCGTTCGGCAGCTTATGCAACTCGTCATATTGCTAAGAATTTAGTTGCAGCACGTGTTTGTAATGAAATTTTAGTACAAGTTTCTTATGCGATTGGTGTGGCTCGTCCAACGAATATTTATGTGAATACTTATGGAACTGCAAATGTTGCCTTAACAGATGGTGAAATTGCGACTAAAATTGATGAGATTTTTGATATGCGTCCTTACGGAATCGAAAATCGTTTGAAATTACGTAATCCAATATATTCTGAATCAGCAGCTTATGGTCACATGGGTAGAACGCCAGAAGTGAAAACTTTATCGTTCAAAAATGGTTCAGGTGAAGTAGTTGAGAAAGAAGTAGAAACATTTACTTGGGAAAAGTTAGATTTTGTTGATAAAGTAAAAGCAGCTTTTTCTCTTTAGAAATTAATATTTAGAAGTTTTGAAAATCCCAATCTCATTTTTGAGGTTGGGATTTTTTATTTTAATAATAGCGATTCTTTCGCTCTTGTTAATCCAAATCTGCCATTTGCCCAACTGTTTCCATCATTGTCTAAAGCAATTGTTTCATGAATTGCGGTCTTAATTGGTGTTAGTTTTAGCGATATTTCTCGTTTTAATTTTTCATTATTATAAATGATATTTGGAGAATTATTCCAAAATGGTAAATCGAAGAATGGACGAATTTGGTGTTTTTCTAAAAGAGAATTAGACGCATTGATAAAATCTACTTCTTTATTAAAATACAATTGAATATCGTCTAAATATGCACGTAAACTTTGGGGTTGATGCGTCGTTGTATTGAAAATTATCTCTTCGCCAGCATAAGTAAACATTTTCAAAATAATGGAGATGAAATCTTCCATATAACTTCTATGAATGAGGTCATTTCCATGATTCGGTAAAAGAATGGTATCATGATTTTTAATTCGATTTATCCAATAATAATCGGTATTCTGAAAATCATATTTACCAAATAAAAAATGTGGACGTAAGATGATTTTTCGAGGAATATCGCTTTCTAAAAGGGCAAATTCAGAAGCTACTTTTTTCTGGCCATAAAACTTCAGACCTTCTGTTAGTAAATTCTCATTGACAATTTTTTTCAATGGAAAGCTTTCGTCGACCTCCAAGTCAGTATCAAAATCAGTCGGTTTATCATAAACAGAGATAGTAGAAATTAAGATATAACGATTTACTTTTCCGCTCAAACCATTTAAAATTTTTGTAGTTGAGAAAGGTTCGTAAGCCGTGCAATCCAATACAATATCCCAACTTTCTTTGAAAATTTGTTCTATCTCTTTTGTCCTTCTATCTCCTTTTATTTTTCTAATATTAGGAAATAAATGAGGATTAGTTTTCCCTCGATTAAATAAAGTGATTTGGAAATCATTAGTATATTTTTCATGAATTATTTCTATTAATCGTCGTCCAACTTGACGTGTTCCTCCAAGAATTAAAAGTTTTTTCATTTTATGGATTATTTTATCATTCTTTATAAATGGATTTTTAATAAATTACTATTTCTAATTTATAAATGTGCATCGTAATGATACACTATCAATTATCAATTATGTTTAAAACCAAGATAACTAAAATAGCTGAAAATATTCATCATTATCAAATCTTTGAAGCGGATGAATTATTGACTTTTGAACAAGTGATTCAGTATTGGAAAACGAATAATGAGTTTATAACATTTTATAATTCTATTTTGGCAAAAGCCGATTTTGAAGCGTTTTTCTGGGAGAATCCACCGATTAATTCACAGAATTTGAGCATAAATTACGAATTTGTCTTAGTAGAAAGTAAGTCATTAGCAAAGGTGAAAGCGGATAAACAACCTTTTTTGAGTTATTTTCAAAAATCTAAAGAAAACGTTATTAGTTTTGAAAACTTAGGTAAAAATGCCTTGTTAATTGTACCTTCACCTATAGGAACAACCAACGAATTTCCACACATTGCAACATTCGTAAGAAATGCACAACTTGGGCAAATTCGGAATTTTTGGAACAAAGTTGGATTAGAATTAGAAAGTAGGTTGAACAAGAATTTACTTTGGTTAAGTACATCTGGTTTGGGCGTCTATTGGCTACACATTCGATTAGACAATCGACCAAAATATTATACTTACAAACCTTATAAAATCGTTAGTAAACCATAAATTATTAACCTTCTGAATATATTCTTAACGAGTTAAAAAAACCAATCCTAACTAGAATGAAAGAAGATACAATTATAAGCGCTTTTCAACAAGCAATAAAAGAAATTTGGCAAGATAAAGGAACGCTTTGGTCAAGACTTTGGCTACCTTTTTTGATGTTTGGTATTTTATTATTTATCCTTTCTTTATCCTTAGGAGAAATGGGCGGAAGCAGTGATTTTGGTGGAACGGATAATGGAAATTCCGAAATACCGAAATCATTAGTCGGAATAGTTGCAAACGGAAATGGCGATAGTTTGATTCAACAATTAGAAGTTATCGAAAGTGTCGAATATCTATTATTAGACGATACAGATACTTTAGAAACATTGATGGAAAGTGGAGTAGTTGAAGTAGGTGTCGTGATTGATGATTATTTTGATGATGCGATTAAAACGGGAAATACTGGAGAAGTTTTATTGTATCACGATGGTTATAACGATGCTTTGAGAGCTGGAATTGCTGATAATATCGCTTGGTACGAACGCCGAGTATTGAATGAAAGAATGGCTAAAGCTGGTTATAATGACGCATTTACAGACCCAGTAAATATTGGTGAAATTAATGCGAATACTTTTGAATATGAAGATTTGAGTTTGTCTGATGACGAAGCAGATAATGCAACGGTGTTTAATGAAATTGGTGGTGTTTTTATTTGGTTATTATTGTTTTTCTGTTGGTTAGGCGGTGTTTATCCTGCTTTAAGTTTGTTTACAAATGAAACCACACAACAAATTATTACAGATAAACCCAGAACTGTTTTGATTGGTAGAATATTGGCAGTGACTGTATTTGCTTTATTACATTCTTTGCTATTATATCTTGCTTTTGTATTAATATTTAAACCGTTTTCAAGTGGCGGTAACTTATATGCAAATATGATTAAGTTGGCATTAAATGCCGATTTGATGCCAGTAATCATTATGACTTTGATTCCTTTAAGTTTACTTTTTGCTACTTTTTTCACTTGGTCAGTGATTAAACGAGGTACATTCAAAGAAGCACAAAACCGAATTCAACCGTTAAAAATTTCTATTGGCACTTTATTATTCATTGGCTTGACTGGCGGTTTGGGAATTAATGTATTCTTATCTCTTGTGCCATTAATTAATATTGGACAGCTGAGTCGTTTATTATTACAAAACAATTTGGACTGGTTATATTTGACAATCACTTATGCGGCAACTTTGGGTTTCGCTTATTTGTGTTTTGAACAAGCATTAAAGGAGTTTGAAAAACGAGTACAATCCGTTCCAAAACCAGTTCTTATCGCCGAAAACTTTGAAACGATAGAAAATCAAGCAATAAAAGACGAAGATAATTTAGAAAATATTGAAGAAGTATAAGACTTACATTATGAAATATTTATTCAGTTTATTAATACTATTTTTTACAATTGTATCAAGTATTGCACAAGTGAATTTTACAGATTCTAACTTGCCAATTTTAGTTATTAATACAGATAACACAATCGTTGATGAACCAAAAGTTGAAGCAGATTTAGGAATAATTAATAATGCAGGACGAAATAATATTAGTGATGCTTTCAATGAATATGATGGTAGAATTGGTATAGAATATCGAGGACAAACTTCTCAATTCTTTGATAAAAAATCTTACGGTTTTGAAACTCGGGATGCGAATGGAGAAAACCTAAATGTTTCTTTATTGGGTTTACCCGAAGAAAATGATTGGATTCTTCAAGGACCATTTTCTGATAAAACGATGATTCGAAATGTATTAATTTATGACTTATCAAATGAAATTGGACTTTATGCAAGCCGAACTCAATATTGTGAATTGGTAATCGATGGGGATTATAAAGGAGTTTATGTTTTAATGGAAAAGATAAAACGAGACAAAAACCGAGTCGATATTGCCAAATTAACCGCTGATGAAATTACAACACCAGAAATTACAGGCGGTTATATTTTGAAATTAGATAAGTATAATGACAATGATCAGAATCGTTTTTTTTCGCAATTTGCAGGCGCAAAAGCGTATATGGAATATCAAGTGATTTATCCCAAACCTGCAGATTTACAAACCGAACAATTCGATTATATTCAAGCATATATGAATGATTTTGAATCTGCATTGAATAGTGAAGATTACAAAGATGAAATATTAGGTTATCAACAATATATTGATGTTAACTCTTTTGTGGATTTTCTAATTATGAATGAATTAGGCAGAAATCCTGATGCATATAGAATTTCTACGTATTTCTACAAAGAAAACGAAGAAGATGGTGGGCAATTGAAAATGGGTCCGGTTTGGGATTTTAATATTGGAATGGGGAATGCAGATTTTTGCTTAGGAAGTGCTCCTTCTGGTTGGGTTTTTAATTATAATCAAACTTGTCCAGATGATAATTGGTTAGTTGGTTATTGGTGGAAAAGATTTTTATCGGATCCAACTTTTGCAACAGCAGTAATTGAACGTTGGAAGACTTTACGCCAAACAACTTTTTCGATAGAAAATATTCATCAAAAAATAGATGATTATGCTGCTTTATTGAATGAATCACAAGATAGAAATCAACAAAGATGGAATAATATCGGACAATGGGTTTGGCCAAATGATTTCATAGGAGCGACTTATCAAGAAGAAGTTGATTATTTAAAAAACTGGTTTGGAGAACGTGTTTTATGGTTGGATGCAAATATTGATTTTATTTATAATAATGCAGAAAATAACCAAAATGTAGATTTTGCAATTTTTCCGAATCCATTTCAAGACGAATTAAAACTTGAAATAAATCAAGCTCAATTAGGAGAAACTTATTTTAAAGTCTATGATGTTTTAGGACATAGAGTTGCAGCATTTAAGATAAGTGTAACACCAGGAATTGTACAGGAAGTATCCATTCCAGAAGAGACGATTGCTGTTTTGAGTAAAGGGATTTATATTTATCACTTCATTGTGAATGATGAAATTATTTATAAAGGAAAATTAATGAAAGAATAATTAGGAGGTTGTGAATTACAGGGTTCAAAAATTATCACCTTTAAGGTTTAAAATTCTTGTAAAGAAGTGTAATGTTATCTTGATTGGCATTATTAATTTTAGGTTGAATTTATTTAAAATACGTTAAGAAAAGTCCGCTGTTTGAGCTTTGCGATAGCAAAGTGAGTTTCGGAATTTTTAGTATTTTCAATACATTTAACCGTTAAGAAATTAATCAAGTCTTGAATTTTTGCTTCTTTTTTTTCAAGAAAAAAGAAGATGAGTTCTTAACACTGCGCTAAATTAAGTTTTCAGAATACACATCTACATTACATTAAAAAAGCAGAAATTACATAATAGTAATTTCTGCTTTTCTATTAACAACGTAGAAACAATCCTTCGCTCCTCCCCTTTTCAATTACAACGTTTTATTAATTCCTAATCTCACACCAAAATTATTTTGATAAATCTCGTTAAAATAAGCATCTCCAATAGGTTGTTTATAATTAAGTACCGTAATAAAATCATAACTTTCGTTAATCTTTAGCTTCGCACCAATTCCTGGTTCCGTACTAAAATTCACTCCAGGAAACTTACCAGAATACAATCTCTTATGAAATGTATTTTCTACAAATAGACTTTTACTTTCATTCGATAACAAGAAAAATCTATAACCAAGTATTATATCTGCTTGTCCTGAAAATGTGCGACTTGGAGTAATATTATCTTGCCAATTACTAATTATATCTCCATTAGTCACAACAGATTTACGGCTCCACATACTTATATCAATGCCTACAATAAGTTCATGTCGTTTATTGAAAGTCCAATTAGAAGAAAACCTTGAATTCACTTCAACTCCTTTATTAAACATGTATTCTACATCGTAAACAGGAGAATTATTTAAAGCATAAACTAAGTTGTTATTTTCCATTATATCAACTTTCCCCATACCTAAAGTAAATTCATACGATTGAGGTTTGAGTTTTTGGAGCGTTTGTGCATGAAGCCCTGTTATTATAAAAACGGAAAGTGTAAAAGATAGCAGATATTTCATAGTATTTGATTTTTTTGTTTGAACGCTGGTAATCTATCTTTCGCTGTTTTCGATGGAATAACAATTAGTCACATATATTAAAGACAAACTATTTAATAATTAGCAAATATTTCTAACTTCCATAATATTTATTCAACTTCATCATCAATCTTATTTAAATATCTAACTGAAACGAATATTTCAATTGTAATAATGATTAACGATACTAAAAAGATAAGCGTTAATGGAGCTAGAAAAAGTGCTAAAAACTGTCTAATCTGTCTGTGCAATTGAGGCTTGATTGTATCAAATACATACTCAAATGCTTTTTTTGAAGACATATCTGAAAGTGCAGCAATTCTTTTCTCTCTCCCTAAATCATCTCCAACAACGACATCTAATACTTTTTTTAAGGTAATATTTAAAGTCTTTTTATAAATATTATCCTCTTCACTTGTTGAACTAGCTAATAAAAAGCGTTCTACAATCACTTCATTAGAAGGAATTTCGTCAAGATGTATCGTTCGTTGTATTTCCTCATTAACATATACCGCAAAATCTTTGTACAAACGCTCTTGTAATTCTGTTATTCTTTCATTTACAGATTCTATAATGAGATTTCCTGTTTTCCATGTCGAGCCAGCAAACCAAAAATATGCTAAGAACAGAATAGGAAGAAATACAAAATATAACTTAGTTATAATCTTCAGTATAAGGTATTCCCTTTTCAAATATTTAACTTTATATAAGATAAAGACAATAAGACTTCCAATTATTAAACCCAAAAAAGCATACGCCAATGAAGACCAAAGTTCTCCTAAGATTAAACCTGTATAGACACTCATAAATGTGTGTTTCTAATTAAATGAATACTTATAATCCCTAAAAATACTAATTATGTAATGAGATAAAATCTAACAAATATTAAATATAATTTTTAGAGGTTGTACAATTATAAAAACTATGATACTTTTTTATTACCAAAATGGTAGAGTTCTAAGTATAACTCAACTTATAGAAATCATCTAAATAAGATTTCCAATCTGGA
>CAZEOC010000094.1:0-11413 GCA_964513525.1 uncultured Saprospiraceae bacterium
TTTTTACAGCCTTTTTTTTGATTATTTTTTCATTAAAAAATAAAGGGTTATAAACCAATGGTTTATAACCCTTATTAATTAAATACTTTTTACTAATTACTTTATTTCGGTTCGTATAGTTTAAGTTGGGCTTCTGTATCTAAATTAAATTTCTTTACTACTTCTCCATCTTCATATACATATAATATGTACTTTATGCTTTCCGTTTCCCTTTTTATGATTTTTTTATAAACCCAATTCCCTATCTTTTCTCCATTTTTATAATCTCCTGTCCAATGTTCAGAGAATTCTTCTGTAAAATTAGCTATTTCAAAATAGCCTTCCATCTTACCATTCTTCATTAAACCTTTTAAAATTAAACTTCCATTTATATCATATATATTAACAATACCATTTATTCTCCCATTTTGTGCCATTAATTTAGCGGAACAACCTATTGTTGTATCTCTATTTTCGTAGAGTTTCACATAATCGAGTTTCGCATCTTTAATTTTATCTAAATTATTCTTAGCATTAATAAACTTTTCATTTGTACCTTTTATACGTAATTCACAGAATTCTATATTATTTCCTATTAAATCTGTAAAAAAGATATAGCGTCCTCCTTTCTTTAGATTAAATGCACAAGATGTAATACAATCTGTATAAACTTTCTTAAACTCTGGTAAATCACCTTTATATGTAGACTCTATCCATAGTTCATGTTCAAACCGATTATCTTCTTCGCAATCTAAAACTTTTGTTACCGTTGCTAAAAAAACGTATTTTGTTTCTAATAATTCAAAAAAGATATTCTCTGGATTCGTACAACGACAAGCCCAAGTTGAAAAAGATATTATTATAAAGGTTGTCGTTAATAATAATCGCATTCTATTTAAGTTTTATGTTTAGTAAATTGGGATATAATAAGGTATCAACTTTTCCAAAAGCGTAATAGTATAACTTCTGCTAATAAAAATAATAAAGCTAAGACTAAACACCACTTCCATAAAATAATACCACGGCTGCGTTCTCCAATCAATTCTTTAAAATCTGTATTAAGACTTGCTTTAATTACATCTATAGATTGTCCACCTTTACTTTTCAGTTCTTCCTCTGAGTAATAAGCTAATTTAGATTCTCGTCTATCATAATTGAAGGCGAACTTATAAAGTGATTGACCTTCTTCTAAGAATAAGTCATAAAACCCTGCTTCTTTGATTTGATTATTAATATTAAGAATCACTTTATTTCCTAAAGGCTTCTGTCCTGGAATAAATTCTTCTGAATTACCTTTCAACTTATATACTAATTCGGCACTTGTTACCTCATTATCACTTTCCAAAACATCGTCTTTTCCAATTACATAAGCTATTTGAGCATCTTTGCCCGTAGAGATTGCCATCTTATATAACATTGGAACAAAAATTTCTGCATTTTGTACCAGATTATTCACGTCTGTATTTAAAGGTGCAGCACATAAATATAAGTTTCCACTTTCAAAAGTATATTTAGAGAAATAAGAACCGCCATCACGATAGCGTAATAATACTTCTTCTGGTCGATTTCGAGTGATTTTAAAGTTTCCTGTTGTTATTGGTAACTTTAGATTTGAGGAACGATTCTCATATACATCATTAAAAATAAATTCATCTGTATTAATAAAGGTAACTTCTCTTTCTTTTTTATCAAAAGTCGTTAGTGCGTTTACATTAACTGTATTCAAAAATGATTTATATGTAGATGTATTTGCATTTTGATTTGGGAAAACAGCAACATTTCCACCTGAGGAAATATATTGCTTCAATTCAAAACCTAATCCTGAAGATACATTAACCAATTCATTAAGAATAATTAATTGATAATCTGATAATTTAGAATAGTCAATTTTATTAGATGCTTGATTTTGTACTTTGAAATAGCCATTATCACCAAAAGCTGAACTCAAAAACTTATTTGGTGCAGCATCATTGATTGCTAAAACTTTAATTTCTTTTTGAACATTGAAGGTGAAGTAATAATTATCATCAAAATTTACAGGAAAATCTGTAATTGATAATTCTGCTTCGTGCCATCCTGTTCTTACTATTGTTATATTAACTGTATCATAAACTGTCTGATTTGCAGCTAATGTCAGATTTCCTAATGGTTTTACTTGTCCATCTAATTTTAAATTCACTCGAACATCCTCAACTTCTTCATTGCTCAAGTTTTCAATTTTCACAATCAAACGGTTCGTTTGGTTTAACATCTGAACTGGTGCTTCAAACCAACAAGAATCTATGGCAACATTTCGCAATTCTACAGATTGTAAAGGCACTAAGTTTATTTCTACTGTTGTGTCTTGTACTGCATCTAAATCAGTTACATTTTTCTGAAAATCAGAAATGTGATAAATAACTTTATTATCTGCTTTTGCGGTATTTAAGACTTGTCTTTGTTTTGCTAAAACCTTTGAAGTTACTTTAACCGCAAAACTTGGCTGAATCTCATCTACTAATTGCAAAGCATCTTCTTGACTAACTAAACGCTGATGTCTTCCTTCAAAATCACAAGTAATAATTTGAAATTCATCTTCTGCGCTATATGCACTTACAATTTCTCTTGCCCTTTGTTTTGCTTTTTCTATCAATGGAACATCCGAAGTTCGAGCATCCATACTGAAAGAGTTATCTACATACAAGCTAACCGCTTTTTGTCCAGCTTTAACTGCTGTGTCTTTTTGCGGAATAAAAGGTTGTGCAAAAGCGAATACTAAAAAAGCAACCGCCAAAATTCTCATTAATAAAACTAATAAATTTTTCAATCGAGAACGTGCAGCGGATTCTTCTTTTACTTCTTGAAGGAACTTGACATTAGTAAAATAAACTTTCTTGAATCGACGAAAGTGAAATAAATGTATAATGATTGGAATCGCAATCGCTGCAAGTGCAAATAAAAATGTTGGATATATAAACTGCATATTTTTCTCTGAATACTTTTAACTATGAATTATGAACTATAAACCAATTAGATAATGAAAATTAAAATGAAAAATTTTAATAACAAGTATCTATTGAATAATTGATTTGAATAATTCACATTGTATTATTCTGTAATTTCTATTATTCTTACAGAATAATAATAATAAAGTAGTTTTTTTAAGTTTTTTCTTAACTGACTTGCAAGTTAAGTTTTTAATAGTTTACTCTGTAATAAATATTCGTTAAAAATACGAAACGCCCTTCTTCAATGTTTGAAAAAGGGCGTTTTCGTTAAAAAAACAACATCAATAATTGAATAATATTTTTATTCCACTTTGAATTCATCATCACTGATTCCTGTATTAACTTTAATTTCTATGATTTTTGCTTCAATATTTTGAGGTCCCGCAGAAATCTTAGAAAGATGAGGAAACATTATACCGCCAATTTCTTTATAATTTCCACTATTGATAGTAACAGTTGCTGGACCTTGAGTTGAAACCGTTCTAACTTTCAAACCAGATTTAACATCAAAATACTGTGTCGATTTATTGCCAGAAGGAGAAACAACCGCTAATTTATATGCGTCACTTCCATCAATTTTCTCTATTCCTTTTACTTCTAACTTATAACCAGCTTTACCATAAGTCAATTCAGAAAATAAAACTGCTTGTTCTGCTAATGCTTTAAGTTCATCACCTTCTAAAGTTTTATTGCCTTGCATTCCTGAAACTGCACCTTTTGTACCGTCGAATGTTTGTTGTTGTACAACCATTCCTTGCATCTTCATGCTTTCTTTATATTTATTTGGTGCTTTTTGCATTGTAACTAAAGACAATTTTTGTCCTTGCATCTCCATTTCAGCAGACTTCTGAATATCTTTCACATTCATTAAAGCGTCTTTTCCACCAATTGCTTTGATATAATTTTCGATTACTTGTTCGCCCGTAATAGTTACTTCTACTTCCGTTTCCGTTACTCGGTTTCCATAATTATCATAAAAATTAACTTGCTGTTTGCTATCAAATTTTTCTAACTTTTTTGCTACTGCATCTTTATCACCAACAATTAAAATATTAGCATTATTAGCTGTCAAATATTTTTTAGAAACACGCATCACATCTTCTGCCGTTACTGCAGCCAAACGCTCTAAGTATTTTTCATAATAATCTGCTGGCAAATCATAACGTGCAATATTCAAAGCAAAATTTGCTACCGTTTGTGGACGTTCTAAAGAACGTGCAAAACGCCCAGCCATAATATTTTTGATTTTTTGCAAATCTTCTGGCGCTACTTTTTCCTTTGATAAACGTTCGATTTCATACAAAATCTCTGTTACTGCTGAATCTGTCACTTCATTACGTACAGATGCTGATGCTGAAAAGACACCAACTAAAGGGTCATAAGATAAAGACGAACGAGAACCATAAGTGAATCCTTTGTCTTCTCTCAAGTTTTGCATTAAACGACCAGAAAATCCGCCGCCACCTAAAACACCATTGGCAACACTTGCTGCAATTAAATCTGCTGCACCTGGTTTTAAGTCTACTGGATAAGTTACGTTAATTACAGACTGAACAGAACCTGGACGATCAACCATAGCAACAGTTGTCGCTTCAGGAGCAGTTGGTACATCATAACTTCTTTTTGTCGGTGTACCTTTTTTCCATTCATCAAAGTATTTTTGCATTTTAGCTTGTGCTGCTTTTACATCAATATCTCCAACGATAATTAAATATCCAGCATTTGGATTGAAATTATCAAAATAGAAACTCTTAATATCTTTTGCTGTAATGTTCGCAACAGTTTCTTCTGTCATCAATTCACCGTAAGGGTGACTTTTTCCGTAGTTTAAAACATCTGCCACATTTCCTGCAATAGCATTTGGTTCATTTTTAGCGGAAGCTAAACCAGATAAAGTCTGTGTTTTTACCTTTTCTAATTCCTCTTCTGGAAAAGTTGGATTTAATAAAACATCTGCCATTAACTCAATAATTTTATCAGAATGTTTTGTCAAAGACGAAGCATAAACACCAGTAGAGTAGGTGCTTAAAGTCGCTCCAATAAAATCAACTTCTTCATCTAATTCTTGTTTAGAACGATTTTTTGTTCCACGGCTCAACATTTCGCCAACCATATCTTGCATTCCTGCTTTATCGCCTTCCATCGTTGGGTCAATATTCAAAGTATATTGAAAAGAAACACGAGGTAATTTATCGTTTTTCACTACGATACATTCCAAACCATTTTCTAATTCGAAACTTTCATAAGTTCCCATTTGGATTTTTGGTGCTGGTCCAGGTTTCGGTGCTTGACTTCTATCTAAATCCGTATCAGGCGATTGCCCAACTTGAATACTTCCCATATCTCCTGTAGAAGTATTATCACTTGTTGTTGGTGTACATTGTGTCATTACAAAAGCCACCAATAAGAAATATAATATTTTTTTCATTTTTTATATAGTAGAGAGTAGCTGGTAGAGGGTAGAAAAATGAATATATCGACACTCCGACATCTACTCTTTTTATTAAAATAGTAATTGGTAGAGAGTAAAAAGTAGAAAGATAATTGCTCTTCACACTTTCAATTTCTCTACTTTTTTGTAGAAAATAAGAAGTAGAACGGTTCTAATACCTCTACTTTATACCTTCTACTAATTTCTAATTCTGCGGTTTTGCTAACCAATGTAAGGTTACTCGATTATTATCTTTGAAGTATTTATTAGCAGCTGCCTTTAAATCTTCTCGAGTTACTTTTTTGTATCGTTCGATTTCTTCATTAATCAAATTTGCATCTCCTAAATAAACATGATAATTTGCTAATGATTCTGCAATACCTGCTACTGTTGAATTCGAAGAAATAAAATCATTTTCAATTTGATTCTGTAATTTTTGGAATTCTTTTTCAGGAATTAAATTCGTTTGTAAATCTTTGATAATTTCATTCATTGTTGCTTCTAAGTCATTCGCATCAACACCCATATTTGCGATACCATAATTAATTGATAATCCTGGGTCTTCTGATGATAATGGAAATGAACCTGCTGCAACTGCTTGTTGCTTTTCATCTACTAAGATTTTATTCAAACGAGAACTGTTTCCACGAGATAATAAAGTCGATAACATTTCCACTGCATAATAATCTTCTGTTCCTTGTGCTGGCGTTCTGTAAGCATGAACTACTGCTGGTAACTGAATATTATCATAAACCGTATCTCTAACTTCTGCTGTCATTGCTGGTTCTACGATATTTGGCGGTGTAATATCTGCTCCTTTTGGAATATCTGTAAAGTATTTTTCAATCAATTTCTTTGCATCTTCTTTATTAATATCTCCAGCAATAGAAAGTGTTGCATTATTAGGAACATAATATGTTTTGTAGAAATTCACATAATCTGCTTCAACTGCTGCATCTAAATGTTCCATAGAACCGATTGGTGTCCAACGATAAGGATGAACAGTATAAGCACGTTTCATCACTTCTTCTAAAAGTGTTCCGTAAGGACGATTATCATAACGCATTCTACGTTCTTCCTTCACTACTTTTCTTTGTGTTTCGATACCAACAGTTTCTACATTAGCATGTAATAAACGTTCTGACTCAATCCATAAACCCAATTCTAAATAATTAGAAGGCAAGATTTCATAATAAAAAGTACGGTCAGAAGTCGTATTAGCATTTAGTGTTCCTCCTGCATTTTCGATATAATCATCTATTTCTCCACGTCCAATATATTTTGAACCTTCAAATAATAGATGTTCAAAGAAATGTGCAAAACCTGTCTTATTCGGATTTTCATTTTTTGAACCAACATGATACATAATAGAAACTGCAACTATTGGCGTAGAATGATCTTCGTGTAAAATCACATGTAAGCCATTATCTAAATCAAATTCTTCAAATTTGATTTTGTTAGCTTCTTGAGCAAATAACCCAATAGTCAACATTGTTGCAAAACAACTGAATAGGATTTTTTTCATAAGTATAAATTTATAGTTTTGATTTACGATTTGTAATGATACTTTAATTTATGCTGCCAAATTTAAGAAAATTCATTTAGCTTTTAATATTCCTTAGATTGACACCCATTTTAAATTGATAAATGGCTATTTTTATCAAAAGTTTTAAAAAATGTGTTGATATATTTCCGTCTTGATGTATTAATCTTTATTAATTAAAATAAAATCAACACATTAATACGATATAATAATTATGAAAATAGAAAAAGTTACATTAAATCATCTAACAGAATTAGCTAAATTATTCGATGCTTATCGAGTATTTTATGAGCAAGAAAGTAATTTAGAAGCCGCAACCATTTTTTTAAAAAATCGCTTATCAAATAATGAATCTGTGGTTTATATTGCATTAGATGAAAATGGAAAAGGGTTGGGGTTTACCCAATTATATCCAACTTTCTCTTCTGTTTCCATGCAAGCTTCTTATATTCTGAATGACTTATATGTAATACCGGAAATGAGAGGTCAAGGAATTGGGGAAGCATTATTAAACCAAGCTAAAACATTTGCTAATACAAATGATTTAAAAGGATTAGCATTAGAAACTGCAATTAATAATCCTGCTCAAAAATTATATGAAAAATTAGGTTGGGAAAAAAGCTCCGATTTTTATCATTATTTTTGGACTGCTTAAAATTTGTTATGCTGTCTTGTTGTCGTTCGGTTTAATAAAACTACGTTCTAAAAAAATTAATTTTGAAGAATCGTTAAGTTTTAGTTGATACTTTATTAAATGAATTAAACGATAATACAACAACACGACAGCACAACAACACGCCAAAAAAAATTATGCGAGTAGCAATATATAGCCGATTATTGAAACCAAAAGATGTACCTTTTGTACAGGCGGTTTTTGATAATTTAAAAAAGTGGAATGTAGAGGTTTTTGTACACGAAAACTATGTTTCTGAAATTCGGAAAAAAATTAATTGTTCTAATGAAATTTTCACCTTTGGAGAGGAAGATGATTTGTTAGAATATCAAATCGACTTGATGATTTCCTTGGGTGGAGACGGGACAATTTTAGATACTTTATCTATTATTCGAGATTCTAACATTCCGATTGCAGGTGTAAATTTAGGTCGATTAGGTTTTTTATCGAGTATTGACAAACATCATATTGAAGCAGCTATCGAGGCATTAGTAAAAGGAAATTATACTTTAGACAAAAGAACAGTTTTACATTTAGATTCTAACATTCCTGCATTTAAAGGAATGAATTATGCTCTAAATGATTGTACTATTTCGAAGCGCGATACTTCCTCTATGATTGTGGTACACACTTATGTTGATGGTGAATTTTTGAATTCTTATTGGGCAGATGGTTTGATTATTTCTACACCAACTGGTTCTACTGGTTATTCATTGAGTTGTGGTGGACCAATTATTTTCCCAAACTCAGAGAATTTTGTAATTACACCAATTGCACCACATAATTTAACCATGCGACCAATTGTAATTCCTGATGATGCAGTTTTGTCTTTTGAAATAGAAGGTAGAGGCGAAAACTTCTTATGCACTTTAGATTCTCGCTACGAAACAATCACTAAAAAACATCGATTAACAGTTAAAAAAGCAGATTTTAAAATTAATGTTGCTCGACTATTCGAACGTGATTTTTTAACGACTATTCGAGAAAAATTAGGTTGGGGAATTGATACAAGAAATTAAATGATTCGAGATTATTATCTAAGCAACTAACTATCTCTTAAATAATAATCTCGTCTTTTTATTTCTTATAAATCTTCTTAGGTTCTTCTGTTTTTATAAAAGTCTATCAAAACGGATTGATTATTTTCAATCTTGTTTAATCATTCTTCTTTAAACCTAACTTTCGTCAATTCTCCATTCAAACAATTAATTTTAAAATATTCTTCACCGTCAATTATTGTGATGTAATCTTGATAGTCCATGGTTTCTAATTTTTCCTTATTCACTAAATAAGGTATTAATTTATCAACTCTACTTTGTAATTTTATGATGTCGTTAATCTCTTTATTTGGATATAGTTTTATCAATTCTTCATTTTTGTTAATCATAAAACACATTCCAATATAAGCTCTCAAATGTCTATTCTCAATATGAGTTGTATCCTCTATAATTTGGCGATATTGAATATGAACTTTAAAACTCCGACTGGATAAACTATGATAATCATTTTCAATCGCAACATTTAGTAATTTCAAAGCAGCATCTTTATAATCGTTTTCATAAAAAATATTTGCTTGGTGTGTCAATATTCCTGAAAAACCATAATTTTGTTTAATTATCCTTTCTACTGTACAATCCTTATCTTCATTTAGAATTCGTTCAGCATATTTTCCAATTTCTTTTTTTGACATTCCTTTTCTTACATAAAATATTGGATTTATAAATTGACAATAATCAATTGTATCTAAAAAAGGTTCTGTATAAAATGTTTCATTTCTAAAAGTCATTTTGAACCGAGATTCTGTCTGAAATGATGAATTTCTACGTTTGCCATAGTTCAATAAAATTGAAGCATAATAATTTTTTGGAATGTGTATCATACCGGAATTTATAGTACATTCGTCCGCCTTTGAATAACTAATGGCATTCCATTTTCCTAAACTATCTTTTGATTCAATAATAATATTTCCATCGCCTGTTCTTGTACTTTCGTTTTCAAGTGTTATAGCAGCGTCCGTATTATTAATCAGATAAAACCAGTAAATATCATTACCAATTTCGCTTTCAACAACTTGTAAATAAAAACTATCTTGTTCATATTCTTCAGGATTTTCTAATAATTCAACAGAAGCAAATCCACTCCGAACTTTCTCCATACAACCACAATCCTGTCCAAATCCCAAAACACCAATCATCGAAAAAATCAAAAAAAGAATCTGCTTCATTACTTATGAACTTATATGATTAAAAATAGATTTCATCATGAGAACGATTGCTTACCTCAAACCGTGTCGGTTGAACCATTACATAGATTTCTCAATAAATTTCCAAATTCCGTACTTCATATCCCAAAGCCTGTATTTCATGTCCAACTTCTTTTGAAGTTTTAAATGATTTTTCACCTTGATAATCTACTTGTAAATAAACCTTCCGTGATTGTTTAATTCGAGTAGTATTTATTTTTAAAGTAAACCACTCTTTTTTGGTATCTAATGATTTGACTAATTTATCAATCTCTAAACGAAGTTCATTTTCATTGAAAATTTTAGAAGGATTGTTATGTATCATTCTAAAGGTTGATAACGTATCTTTAGGGGAAACAACTTCAGAATAATACATTGTTTTACCATTTTCCACTATAATATCGAATATCTCATCCTTTATATTCTTATCGCCTTTAATCTTAAATTTAGCTGTCAACTCTCCAGTTCCACCTTCATAAGGACCTTTAGTACTATCACTAACTGCCAATTCAACAATAGCTATTCCTTTCAATCCTCTAACATTCGTTTTAGGCGTACCGAAATTAAAAAAATTTGCTTCCCAAAAACAATCACAAAATTGAAGTCGATATCGATGTTTCCAAAAAGTTTCAGGATGAACGGTTTGTGAATAATGCGATTCTTCTAAAATCGTATCATTATGCTCACGAATGATTTTATCCATTTTTATTGCAAAACCTATTGAAACACTATCGTCAATTGCATCTACAACAAATTGTGAACTATGCATAAGATTTGATAGATAAAAAGACCTTACAATACTGTCATAATCAGATAGTTGAGGTGCTTCGTTAGGTAAATAATTTAACTCTTTATCTTTACTTAATGTGTAACAAATACCAAGTGCAATCAATGTAAGGATGGAAAAAATAAGGCTAATTTTTTTCATGGTTTATTTAAGAATTTAAGGTCTCAATTAAAAAACTAAGATATAGTATTTATAAACTCCAAACAAGCCTTCTCCGGTTCTTCCGTCTTCATAAAATTCTCCCCAATCAAAAAACCATCAAAACCAGCTTCCCGCAATTCCACAATCGTTTTTGGATTAGAAATGCCACTTTCTGAAATCTTCAAAAAGTCATTCGGAATCTGATTCACCAAACTATAAGAATGATTCAAATCAACGGTGAAGGTTGTCAAATCTCGATTGTTTACGCCAACTAAGTTTACATACGGACAAATTGAACGTTCTAATTCTGCTTGATTATGCACTTCCAAAAGCACTTGCATTCCAAGAGATTGTGCTAATTTTCCAAAATGTTTAATTTCTTTTGGTGACAAACAAGCTGCAATTAATAAAATCAAATCTGCACCAATCGCTTTTGCTTCAATGATTTGATATTCATCCACCATAAAATCTTTTCGCAATAATGGAATATCGTTTGCCGCTCTTGCTGCTAATAAATCTGCATCTGAACCACCAAAAAAATCAATATCTGTCAAAACAGAAATAGCCGAAACTCCAGCCGAAACATAGCCTTTTGTAATCGTTTCAATATTAGGATTTGGATGAATGATT
>CAZEOC010000095.1:0-11386 GCA_964513525.1 uncultured Saprospiraceae bacterium
AGGATATTTAGAAGGTGGAATTGAAGCGTGGGAAAGTACTGACAAAGAAATTGATACACTTGAGTCTGTTGATGCAACTATATTAGAAGCGATTTATGAAAATAAGAAAGAAACCATTTTTGATGTTCGTAAAATAGGTGAATATGAAGCAAATCATATCAAAGATATTGCACATACACCATTAAGTAATTTGAATAATTACTTAGCAAGTTTTCCAAAAGAAGAACCATTTTATGTACATTGTGCAGGTGGATATCGCTCGGTTATTGCGGCTTCAATCTTAAAGTCAAGAGGATTTCATAATGTCATTGATGTAAAAGGTGGATTCAAAGCGATTAAGGAAACTACATTACCAATTGCTAATTCGGTATGTTCTTCCACATTATAACTTAGTATTCAATTGTCTAATCCTAAAAAAGGTTAAATAACGAATTGTTATTTAACCTTTTTTTTATTGTAAAATAAAAAAACCTTTCCGAAATATTTTCCAGAAAGGTTTAATACTATTTATATATAGTATGGACAATCTTTTGTCTCTTTGTATTTGCTTCAATGTAGAAGTGTTTCCGCAAAGATACAGTTTCAATTGTCATTTGAAAGATTTTTATGTAAAAAACATTATTTTTTAAGTATAAATTTTAAAAGTCAAAGTTTTTTAATCATCTCTACATAACTTGGTTTATATAATAAGTTTTCTACTCCCTTGTAATACTATTCCTTAACTAACCAATTCGATTTTTTCAGAAGAATATATTTTGAACTTTGAGTAAAGAAAATCATTTAAACTTAGAAGTCTTTAATATTTAAGACCATATTCAATACATATATAATTTTCTTAATCTTTTCTGAAAAAATCTATTTCATAGGTCAAAATATTACTATTTTTATAACGAAAATGCTATTGCAATACCATATTTTACTAATTCAAATTTTTAACTAATATTTAGATTAAAAATCTACCTCTAATTATATTCATAATTTAATTATAATAGATTGATAATCAATATGTAAGAGCAACTAAAAAATGACTTAGTATAAATCATCAACAATGATTGAAAAACTAAATACTAAAATTGACTTTAATAATACTGAAATTGCTTTTGAAGCAAAATCTGATTCATCATTAAAAAAAGCTTCTTTGCTTTATACTGCGATGAATAATGCAACCTTTGTAAAGTTTGGTTCTAAATTAGGTTTACTATCGCTCAAATTACGATTACCCGTAAAATGGTTAATAAAGAAAACTATTTTTGAGCAATTCTGTGGTGGAACAAATTTATTAAATAGTCAAAAGACTATTGATGAATTATCTGAGTTCGGTGTACAATCAATTTTGGATTACGGAGCGGAAGGAAAAAATACAGAAAAAGCATTCAATAAAACGATGCGGGAAATAATGGAAGGGATTAAGTTTGCCAGTCGCAACTCTCATGTTCCTTTTGTTGTCGCTAAAGTCACGGGTTTAGGACGTGCTGATTTATTAGAGAAAGTCCAATTAGGCAAAGGTTTATCTACTTCTGAAAAATCCGAATATGATAATTTAATTAAGCGATTGGATTCGATTTGTTATGCGGCAAAAGAACAAAAAACAGGTATTTTTATTGATGCCGAAGAATCTTGGGTACAGGATACGATTGATAATTTAGTCAATATGATGATGACTCGTTATAATAAAGAAACCGCAACTGTATATAATACTTTCCAAATGTATCGGCATGATCGTCTTGCTTATTTGAAAAACTCTTTCAAAATGGCAAAAAAAGGAAAGTATATCTTAGGTGCAAAATTAGTTCGAGGAGCATATATGGATAAGGAACGAAATCGAGCAGAAATTAATAATTATCCTTCTCCGATTCAACCAAACAAAGCTGCTTCTGATAAAGATTATGATGATGCTGTTGCCTTTTGTGTGGAGCATTATGAACAAATTGCTTCTTGTACGGCAACACATAATGCGGAAAGTTGTCAAAAACAAGTGACACTAATAGAAGATTTAAATTTACCTAAAACACATCCACATTTTTTATTTAGTCAATTGTATGGAATGAGTGATAATCTGACTTTTAATTTGCAAAAAGCGGGGTATAATACCTCAAAATATATTCCCTATGGACCAGTGAAAGATGTTGTTCCGTACTTAATTCGTCGAGCAGAAGAGAATACTTCTGTTACTGGAGATATGGGAAGAGAATTATCTTTGATTAAAAAAGAAATAAAAAGACGTGGAATTTAGAAATTAAATCTATAATTTTTCTGGTCATCAACCTCTCAACTGATGACCAGAAACCATTTAACAAAAAGTATAACAATCCTACCAAAAATCAAATTCTAACTGTCTTGGTAGATTATCTTCTTCTCGTCTAAGATTAGAAATCGAAATACCTAATAATCGTATTTTTTCTCCGTCTTTAATATTATCGTATATTAATTCTTTAACGATAGTATTTATTTCTAATAAGGTTTTAATCTCTCGATTTAATGTTTTGCTTCTGGTGATAATTTGAAAATCCGAATATTTGATTTTAATCGTTAAGGTTCGACCATAATTCTCTGTTTTCTGAATACTTTTAAATAATTTCTCTGCGATAATTTTCAATCGCTCATACATTTCATCAACTCGATAAATATCTTCATTAAATGTTCGTTCTGCACCAATTGATTTTCGAATTCTATTCGGATTCACTGCTCGATTATCTTCTCCTCTAACAATTTTAAAGAAATATCGACCTGTTTTTCCGAATCGTTTTACCAAATCTATTTCTGACCATTGTTTCAAGTCCAAACCATTATGAATGCCTAAACGCTTCATTTTATCCGCAGTTACTTTTCCAATTCCATGAAATTTCCCAATTGGTAATTCCTCTAAAAAGGGAATCACTTCGTTCGGCATGATGACTTTCATACCATTTGGTTTATTAATATCAGAAGCAATTTTAGCAACAAATTTATTCACCGAAATTCCAGCAGAAGCAGTTAATTGAGTTCGTTCAAAGATTTTTTCTCGGATTTGATGAGCAATGAAAATAGCAGATTTTAAATTCGGTTTATTCTGCGTCACATCTAAATAAGCTTCATCCAAAGAAAGCGGTTCGACCAGATCCGTGTATTCAAAAAACACTTCTCGTATTTGTTGAGAAACCGAACGATAAACATCAAAACGAGTGCGGACAAATTGTAAATGTGGACATTTTCGTAATGCAGTTCGACTTGGCATCGCAGAACGAACACCAAATTCTCGTGCTTCATAACTCGCCGAAGCAACAACACCTCGTTCTATCCCACCGACAGCAACGGGTTTTCCACGTAATTCAGGAAAATCTCGCTGTTCAACAGCAGCGTAAAACGCATCCATATCTATATGTATAATTTTTCTTTCGACGATGTATTGATATTAGTAAAGTGATATTAACACAGAAATCTAAGTGCTTGGATATAATTAAGTGGGTTTTTAATATCGAGCTTCTTTTTTGTCCAAGTACTTACTTCTTCCTTTCTTTTTTCCTTTGAAATTTTTCCTCTTCCGAAATAGCAGATTTAACAAATTTTAATAAATCATTATCACTAGGCAAACCAACATATTTACTAATTTCTTCTCCTTCAGAATTTAAAAACAAAACCGTAGGATAAGCTAAAACACCATATTCATTAGCTATTTTACTACCATCTAACAATTCTGCATCCATCAAAAAAGTCACTAGATTCTCTTCTACTAAACTAATAATCGGTTGCTTTTTAATAATTTCTTCTTGCAAAAAAGGACAAGTCGTGCACCAATCTGTATAGAAACTAATCATTACAGGGCGTTGTTTACTCAATGCCGTTTGAAAAACCTCTGTGTATTTGGGGTTTTCGACTATCTCAAATGTTCCCCTAAACTTCCAAAGTGAAGCTGTAGAAACCTTATCTTTTTTATTAGAGTTTGATGTCGTTTTTTGAGGACGACAACTCCAAAAGATTAAGCAACTTATCAATAATAGGATGAAAATTCTAAAATTCAATCGTTCTCTATCTTAATCATTAATGGTTAGCGGCAAATTATTAACCGCTAACCATTAACACTTTAAAAATTAATAATATCTTGGAACAACTTTTTGTTGTTTTTTCTCCAATCTAATTTGTTTATTCTTTGGGTATTTAATCGAAAAAGTCAAAATTACAGATTTCGTTTCTCCTGGTTGAAGTTCCATATTCCATTTCACTTTTCCTGTATTATCATATAACGTTCCTTTTGATAATTCCTGTGAATTTACCTCAATTTCTTTAATATTAGAAACTGGAATTTGATCTTCTAAATCAATTTCTATCGGCTGGTTTCTATTATTTTTTACAGAAATTTTAAAACTATAGGTTACTTTTTGTGTAGACGCTAAGATTTGTTTTTTAGTAAAATCCTTTAATTTCACTCGAGTAACAATCACTTTCTTATCTCTACCTAAAGATAAATCCAAAGTATCATTTAAAGTTCGAGTACTTAAATCGGATAAACCAATATACGATTCTCCGTAATATACATTCATTGGTCCATCAATCAAATCTAAATTTTCCCAACCTGTTATTTTTGCTAATAAGAAGGCGTCTTTATCCAATTTTGGAATAGCCAAATGACTAAAATCAGCATTCAAATCATAATCATTTACATCAATAGAATATGGTTTTCTATCAGAAGGAATTGTATAAGCTTGTTCGATTTCAAAATCCGTATTTAGTTCTGCAATTTCAATTGTCTCAAAACGAATATTCGTCGCTACATTTGGTGTTCCGACTGAGGACGGAATATCCATCGAATTTGTTCTACCTGTACTTTCTTGAAAAACATTACTATTACTATTGAATCGTCCTTTATTTGCTACAAAACTATTAGAATTATAATTCAAATTCCAAGGGTTTAATATTGGTGCAGTTGCACTTGCATTTGGATCCGCAGTAGAAAGTGTAATCTTCACATCATTCCAATCTATTCCCGTATTATTATAAGTTAATGCTCGGTATTTTAGATTAATGGGTTTATTCAAATCAGTTGCTTTCAAATCATAAACTGGCGACCAACCCGCATCATTAACCACATAACGCAAACGAATTTTAGTTGTCTTTGTAGTTGTTGTATTTAAAACCATTTCTATTTCAGAAGTGTATCGATTTCCTGCATTCAACTCTCTTAATTGATTCTTTAATTGTCCGACTTTAGTATTAATCGTATTTTTTCGAAGATTTAATTTTGAACGTTCTTGATAAATTTCTCTAAAACGTCTGCGATAAAAATCTGCACCTTTTTCTACTTCTGAAACTTGAGTTCCATTATTTCCACCAATTTTTAAATTCTGTTTTAATAATGCTTCTTCAACAGAAAAGGCATTAATATAATCTTGAATATTTTGAGTTTCAAGTTTTAATAAGCTAATAGAATCATTGATAATATTGATTTTTGGGCTTTGCTTTTGAATTGCCAAAAAATTAATTTTTCCAACTACAGAAAGTACTTGAACCTCATTAGTAGCAGTAACTTGAATACTCTGAGCATTTATTTTTGGAGAAAGTCCATTAAAAACTATACTATTTCTTCCCGCAGATAATATTAATTCTTGTTCTCTAATAATTTCTGCACCTTGAAGACTAATTTTTACAGACTCAATATCTGTTGATATTTCTTGCTTATCTTGGCTATTTGCATTGTAGCAAATCATTAATAAAGAAAATACAATTAATAGCTGTTTCATATTTTTGGCTTTAGTATCATAATTTGAATGAAAAAATTAATAAATACATGTAAATTACGATTGATAAAATAAGATAGATGTAAAAAGTTGGATAAACAAATGTACGAGAATAGGTTAAATATTGGTTAATGAAAAGTGATGTAATCAAATTAATTCATCATTTATCTTTCATAAAATGGAATTGCGTTTTTATTCTAAAAAAATTGCAGTTAAATTTGTACGATTTTATCCACACAAATAAAAAAATTAAGATGTCAGCACCTCACTACAAAAGAGTTATGCTCAAGTTGAGCGGAGAGTCACTTATGGGCGAACAGAAATTCGGGATTTCGCCTGAAATGTTACAACATTATGCTAATGAAATTAAAAAATTAATCACAGAAGGAATAGAAGTAGCAGTAGTGATAGGAGGTGGCAATATCTTTCGAGGTTTGCAAGCGGCAGATTCAGGAATTCCAAGAGTTCAAGGCGATTATATGGGAATGTTAGCTACCGTTATGAATGGTATGGCATTACAAAGTGCTTTGGAAAATAATGGTATTTATACTCGATTAATCTCTGCGATTCCGATGCCTCAAATAGCAGAACCTTATATTAGAAGACGAGCAGTTCGTCATTTAGAAAAAGGAAGAGTTGTTATTTTTAGTGGAGGAACAGGTAATCCTTATTTCACTACAGACACCGCAGCAGCATTAAGAGCGACAGAAATTAATGCGAATGTTATTCTGAAAGGAACTCGTGTTGATGGCGTTTATAATGCGGATCCTGAAAAAGATGCGAATGCTGTTCGTTATGAAAATATTACTTTTGCAAAAGTAATACAAGATGGCTTGAAAGTAATGGATACAAGTGCTTTTGCATTATGTCAAGAAAATAATATTCCAATTATTGTTTTTAATATTAATACAGAGGATAACTTAATGAAGATTATTAATGGTGAAAAAATTGGTACTTTAGTTAGTAGAAAATAATAATCAGTAATAATTAGAAGACTTTTTGAAAAAATTTAATTTGATTTAAAACTATAAAACGATGCAAGAAGATATAGATTTGATTTTAGAAATGGCTGAGCAGTCGATGAAAGATACGATTGAACATTTAAAAAATGAATTAACTAAAGTAAGAAGTGGTAAAGCTTCGCCAAGTTTACTATCAGGAATTTATGTTGATTATTATGGTTCTCCTACGCCTTTAGCACAAGTAGCTAATGTAAAAATTGCTGATGCAAGAACGTTAACAATCGAGCCTTGGGAAAAGTCAATTTTAGGTGGAATCGAAAAAGCTATTTTTGCTGCAAACATGGGCTTAACACCTCAAAACGATGGACAAATTATTCGATTGAATTTACCGCCTTTAACAGAGGATCGTCGTAAATCTTTAGCTAAACAAGCAGGTGCAATGGGAGAAAATGCGAAAGTAAGTATCCGAAGTGCAAGAAGAGAAGCAATCGAATCTATTAAAAAAGAGGTTAAAGATGGTTACTCGGAAGATTCTGGAAAACGTGCAGAAGGAAATATCGAAGATTTAATGAAGGCTTTTTATGGTAAAATAGAAGCTACAGTTAAGGCAAAAGAAGATGAAGTAATGAAAGTATAAATAATTATGATTTGCGAATTACGAATTTCTTAATGAAGTCTTCGTAATTCGCAATCAAATTATAGTATCTACTTATTCCATTTTTTTATCTTCCTTTTTATCCTTTTTCTTATCATTCAATGTAACATTCAAACCTAAACGGACATTCGTATTTGTTGCTTGCCATTGTTGAGCTACTGGTAATAAGTTATCTGAAACAACAAAGAATTGTGCCGGTCCTAATTTTAAGGAAAGGTTTCCACCTAAGTTGACAAACGAGCCATTACGAACAGAGTACATTGCACCTACACTTAGTATATTTCCAAAGTTTTTCTGTAATCCAACACCAAAACCAGTTTTGACACCATTTCCTGTAAATTCATTTCTTAATACAGCGTTCAAATATAATTTCTTACCAAATCTTAATCGTGCTGTTGCATATAATTTAGGGTTTAAACTTGTAGAATAAGTTTGAGGTTGTCCACTAAAATCTACTATATTATCTAAATCTAAACTATCCAAAATACTTTCAGAACCACTTCCTGTAATAAATCCAGCAGCATCAATTCCATTGAATTCAAAAGAACCTTCTAAGTCATATTGTGAAGCGTCTTGTTCCCAGTTTATTGAACCAATATCCAAAATACTAAGTCCAACTTGTAATCTATCACCAAATTCAGCTGTTGCTCCAATATCAAATCCAAGTCCTGAATTACCAGTAAAATTGCCAAAAGGATCAACTAATTTTTCTGTAAAAAAAGAATCAATTGGTAATTCTGAAAGTTCTTCTACAGTTTGCACTTGTGGTAAACCTGCTAATTGAACTTGATAATTTCCTTCTAATAATAATTCATAATATTCTTCTCCAGTTGTTAAGGATAATTCTCCTTCATTCGTTCTGAAATCAATTAATCCAACTAAATATTTCGCTCGAACACCAACATTCAAAAAACCTAATATTTCACGACTAATTCCAAATCCAAACTCTTGTCGTAATGAAAATTCAAATTGAGGGTCTAAGTTTAATGTTTCCCCAACATAAGGTGCGTTCCCCTCTGTAACGAAGCCAACAAAATCTTTATTAAAATTAACTTGATTATCAAATACAGTTGCAGTTCCAATATTGAACGCCCATTTTTTCACTTTGAAACCAAGATCAAAATTAGTGACGACTTTTGATGCAAGAAAGTTTTCATCATCCAAATTTCCTAAGTCAATTGAACCTGGTAAAAAACCACCATTTACTTGAAAAACATCAGTTCCCGCTGTGTTTGTACCAATTCCCAAAAAAGGCGAAAAACCAACATACATTCTTTTATCCGCAAATTTTGCTGGATTTGTTCTATTTATTTGACCGACTTCAGTCATTGTTGCTAATTGTAATCCTTGCCCAAAAGTCGTTATAGTAAAGAGTAATACGATACTCGTTATAATATATTGTTTCATATTTTAATATCTTGAAAGGTATATTCATGACAACTTTGAAGTTGTATGGCAACCTATTAAATAATAGAATTTCTCTTAATTAATATTATTAATTAATCAATCACAGGTTTAATCTTTGCACCGATTTTTAATCCTAATTCATAATCTGAATATAGTTTAATATCAGTCATTCCATTATTCGTTGTATTAAATCGACCTTCTAAAACTATCTTCTTCGTACTTTGACGAATCTGGCGAATTTGATCTAAAGTAAATCCTCTAAAAGTAATTGTTTCCAAAGGTGTCGTCACTTTACCATTCCCATCTACTGGAGCTGCTTGTATCAAGCTAACACCACTCTCTATAAACATTGAATCAACAGTTTGGTCAAAACCATCTAAGAAGTAACATTGCAAATCTATATCTAAAGGAAAGCCATTGTTTGCAAGAATTTTAAATTCTATTTCGCCTTCAGGGATTTCATCCGAAGTTAAATCCAAATCAAAAGTATCTACAACAGTAAAATTTTCTACTGCACCTTCTAAAGGTAATTCTGCAACAATACCAATTGATAATTTACTTTCATCAGTTGCAAAACCAATAATACTTGGATTATTATTAGCATTAGCAAGACCACTAAACTGATATCTTAAACCAAAAGGAGCAGCTTCAAAAGCTTCTATCATATTAGAATTGTCTTTATTCAAGTTGACATTAGTTCTTTTTTCTTGTCCTCTTTCTGATAATTGTGGATAATTTAAATTTCTATCAACTAAGCCAAAAGAAACAATATCAAAATTCCCTTGATCTCGAGTTATCGCTTGTAAAGTATCAAAATTAACACGGAGTGGAAAGCCATAAGAATTATCAAAACGTAATCGTATTTTAGGTTCTGTAAAAACAACTTTTCCATCTTTCCATTGCTCGAATAAGTCAATAGATAATTCTTGAAGTGGTATTGTAAAACTTTGATTCCCAAAATAACCTTCTACATAATCATAATCAAGACTTGGAAAATCAATCAAAAAACTACTTAAAGTAGTCGGTAAGCTATTTCCATCTGTTGCTGTATAACTTGATGTGAAATTCCCACTTGTAAAGTCGATATCATAATCAGTTAAGTCGAAAGAATCTTGATGTGCCACTGAGCCATTTGTAGTAGTTGTAAATGTTGCAGTAGTGCCATCAGGAGCTGTAAAATTTGTTAAAGTAATAATTGTCGTTACGTTTCCTGTAGCTGTTGCAGGAATATCAAAATTAACATACATCTTTCCCCCTTTAAGTTCAATCTTATCGATATCCATATTAGATGGAAATGGCACAGGAACAGATTGTACTGGAATTAATTGAGGAACAGTAAAAGCAGGAATAGATATTAAATTAACAGTATCTGTTCCAAATAAATCGTCTTCATAATTTAATGTGATAAAATTATCACTTCCTACTGTAACAATATTCCCTGTATTAGCTTGATTTAAAATATCTTGAATAGATAAACTTGAATTAATCAGTGGAATTGCAAATTCAGGTGAAACATCTAAAACTTCAGGCTCTTGACATGCTGAAAAAATTGCAAAACACAAGAGTACAAATGCTAACATTTTGTTTGGTTTAATCATACTATTATAGTTTATTTTTAGATAATAATTATCCTAATTTTAATGATAAGAGGTTTATCATTAAGCTGACTTTAAATTTACTCCTAAATTAAAAACGAGACTTTCTTCTTAATGTTACCTGTTCAAAACAAAAAACGGTTAGCCAAAATTTGACTAACCGTTTTTTTACTCTAAAAATTTGATACTATATTATCATTTATAACGACGCTTCACACGTTTCTTACGCTTTTTGAATTGGTTTCCACCTTTGAACTTATTTCCAGAAGGAGAACCTGTACGAGTCATCGCACAACGGAATCCAACTGATCTTGAAGCACGATCCTCATCTAAGAAACGACGAGTTCCTGGAGATAACCAATAAGCTCTATCTGCCCATGATCCACCTTTGATAACTCTTGCTTTATCACTTACTAATGTTGAAACACCATAGTTATATAAAACTTCTGATTCTTGATCACCATCTAAATAATCTAAAACACTACCACGTTTGTAGTTTTCACGATTTGCTACTTCATCATCTTTTACAACTCTGTAACGTAAACGTCCTAAACTATCTTTCTCAACTGGACGACCTTCTTCATCTAAGATTTTAGCTTTGAATGAATTACCACGAACTGGATTTAAAGTGTGATCTTCTACACCTCTTAAAGTTAATCCTGTCATTGGACGATAAACATCAATTGTCCATTCAGAAACATTACCTGCCATATTATATAAACCATAATCATTTGGCATAAATGAACGAACTGGAGCTGTAATAGATGCATTATCATTTAATTGTCCTGCCATACCGTCGCCTCCCTGCCATCCTGCATAGTCACCACGACCACGTTTGAAGTTAGCTAACATTTGACCTTGGTAACGTCCTCTTTCTTGATTACGCATTGTGTTTCCATCCCAAGGATATAAACGACGATCAGAAATACGTTCATCTTTTGCATAAGCTTGATTTCCTACTAATGCTAATGCTGCATATTCCCATTCAGCTTCAGTTGGTAAACGGTAAGCTGGCAATAAAATACCATCTTCGAAACGAACTGGACGCTCGCCACC